>JBJTMZ010000323.1:0-2835 GCA_046073805.1 Aquirufa sp. | reverse complement strand
CCTTGGGGTATTGGAATGGCACGTTCCGACCGCTCACAAATAAATCTAAATCCCCATCATGATCAATATCCGAAGCGCGTACGGCTGCATTACTCTCCGTAAATACAGGCAAAGCATTCACCTGAAGTGTAAAATTTCCCTTGCCATCATTCTGGTAAATCACATCTTGCGATGTATTGGAACCCACTTTCTCCTCCGTTCCTCCGCGCGCGACATATAGATCCAAATCCCCATCCTTATCCATATCAATCAATAAACTTCCTAAATCTTCACCCAACTTCTTTGGGGCATCATAGGAACCCTCTAAATATTTTCTAGCAAATGTTCCATTCGCTTGTTGGAGATAAATGGTGCCCGAATAAAACTTCGCGCCGCCAACAAAAATATCCTCCCGTCCATCACCATTCACATCACCCACGGATGCACCTGGTCCCAATTGAGACATTTTTTGCGGTGTCGTACTTTGGAAATTGAAATCGATAAAATCAAATTCTTTGTGAATATCCGTTAATTGAACCGATTCGCTAATATCTGAAAACAGGGCTTTATCCTGCGTAAACAAGCTTTTATAAGCCTGATTAGCTTTTGTTATCGATGCATGAATGATTTGATTACTACCTGGATTTTTTATCACCTGCATGGAATCATTTGGCCAAATAATTCGCAATTCCTTGACCTTTTGCTTCGCGCCTAAACCAATATGCGCCACGGGTTCAACACTTGATAAATAGCCACGGTAAGGGTTATTCTCATAATAGAAATGGGTCCCATCCACGAATTCTCCCTCTATCCGTGCGCCAATTCCTTGCTTATTCAATCCTTTTCCTTCAAAATTCACTCGGAGGTAACGCCCCTTTTCAGGGCTTTCTTCCATCGTATTATTCTGATAGACAAAAGCTTCATCATTGATATTGTTGACCACATAATCCAAATCCCCGTCATTATCTAAATCTCCATAAGACGCTCCATTGGAGAAAGAGGGCACCTGGATACCCCAAGCCGCACTAACATCCTCAAACTTCAAACCTCCTTTATTCTTGAAGGCATAGTTCTTGACCTTGATCACAGGCATTTGCTCTAATAAGACCGCATCCGAGGCAAGCTGCTGGGCATCGGCCCGATAAGACATGAAATCACGATCCGTCACATCCCGCGGAAAACCATTAGTAATCAATAAATCACAATATCCATCATTGTCGAAATCCGCCAACGAAGGACACCAGCTCCATTCCGTTTCTGCTACGCCGGCCATCAAGCTAATTTCTTGAAATGGAAGGGGTTTTCCTACATCACTTTTGCCCGGATTAATCTGCAAGGTATTCCGCATGTATTGATAGGTATACCCATACAAATCGGAGTTTTGATAAGCCTGGTAGCTATTGGGTGGCGCCAATTGCTTTTTTCGTTCATTGTCTTTGGGCAACATGTCCAAAGCCACAATATCCTGCAAACCATCATTATTGATATCCGCCACATCATTCCCCATCGCACTTAAACTCGTGTGTTTGAAATACACCTTAGCCTGATCCGTAAAGGTTCCATCGTGGTTGTTGATGTACAAGATATCGTCCGAAACATAATCGTTCGTCACATAAATATCTGGCCAATTATCTTGATTGATGTCGCATATATTAATCCCTAAGCCATATCCTTCAATCGTAATTCCTGCTTCTTTGGAAACATTTGTATAAACCGGATGTCCTTTCTCTTTGGAGAAATCACAACGATAAAGACGGTCGGTATTCGGATAGGAACCATCCGTCACTTTAGCGCGGTATAAGGACGGGAATTGATCAATCACATCCGTCAACACATACATGTCCAAATCCCCATCCCGATCATAATCAAAAAAGGCGGTATGTTCACTATGACCCGCATCATTGACACCATACTCAGCGCCCATTTCCTTAAATGATGGAGTACCATTTTTGACACCTTGATTAACAAAGAGTAAATTTTCCCGGTCCTTGACCGATGTTTTCATCGTCGCCGAAACATAGATATCCAACAAACCATCCCCGTTAATATCGACAATGGAAACACCCGAACACCATCGATTTTTGGTATCAATACCCGCTTGTTTAGACACATCTTCAAACTTCATTTGACCCTTATTCAGGTAAAGAGCCCCATTGGCTTGACTGCCCGAAAAGAAAATATCGAGGAGACCGTCTTGGTTAAAATCCCCCATCCCCACACCGCTTCCATTATAGAGGTATTCATACTTCAAAATATTCAGCGTATCGTTTTCAGCGATCGAATTTGAAAAATGAATACCGGTATCATCTCCGGATAATTGCTCGAATGTGGTTTTGTTTTTGCAGGATGCAAAAAGGCATAAAATTAGGAAGGCAGAAAGTAATCGTATGTACATAGTGCGGTTAATCTTTGAACTACTAAAATAAAAAAAGGTGGGGACTTCTCCCCACCTTTTTAAAACTAAAATCTACAGATTAATAACCAGGGTTTTGCTTCAATACTGAAGTACCTTGAATATCAATTTGTGCTTGAGGAATTGGCAAGATTGCATCTGTATCTTGGTAAGATGCACCACCAAATTTCGTTACTAACCACTTAGATTCATATTTCAAGTATGCATTCAATGTCTTGCTTGCAATACCCCAACGAACTAAATCGAAGAAACGGTGACCCTCTGTAGCTAATTCTAATAAACGCTCCATGCGTAAGGCAGAAGTAGCTTCAGCTTTATTAGCAAAGGCCGTATAAGGCTTAATTTGATAATTCGCCTCTGCTTTTCCACCTTTCATTACAAAACCATCCGGATTAGCAGCACGGTTACGGATTTGGTTAATATATCCTAAGGCAGTTGTTAAA
>JBJTMZ010000322.1:0-4060 GCA_046073805.1 Aquirufa sp. | reverse complement strand
TGAGTGTGGGGAATTCAACGGGTTTGGGCTCGGTGCAAGGTGGAACCACTGTCAATTCAAATTCGATTTTGGAGTTTTTTGGTGGGATTAATGTGGGTGCGGAGGCATTGAGTCTGTCGGGTCCAGGGACCAGTTATCAATTAGGCGCCTTATCCAATTTAAGCGGGGTAAATAGCTTTGCGGGCGAGATTTCGGTGACTTCAGGCGTTCGTATAACGGGTTTTAATGGGACCTTGAATCTAACGGCTGCCAATGTGATTACCGGCACTAATGCGAATTTGCTATTTGGAGGTTATGGAATCTTGAATATTACAGGAATCATCAATATCGGTACCGGCGGAATTACCTACGATGGAGGGGGAAGTCTTTATCTGATGGCGGATAATGTTTACAGTGGTTTGACCCAGGTAACTGGTCGGAATGGAACTTTGCGTGCCGGTTCCAATGGCGCTTTGGGATCCAATTCAAGTGGAATCGTGGTAGCTGATCAATCTGCTTTAGAGTTGACAGGCGGAATCTCTATCTTAGGAAAATCCTTGACGGTATCCGGTTTGGGTGTAGGGGGTAGCGGCGGATCCATCCGAAATGTGAGTGGGGATAATGTGTGGTCGGGGACAATTACTATGGCCGGAACCGTGGGTATCGGGCTCGGAAGTGTATCGGGCAAATTGAGTTTGACGGGAAGTCCTGCCATCGCGGCGAGTAGTTATGGCTTGAAAGTCTATGGTTCACCGGGTGGCGTGGTCGAGTTGGTAGGCGAGGCCTTGTACACCGGCCAAACCGAACTCATCGGGGGATCCTTGTTATTGGGAAATAACGAACGTATTCCTGATGTGAGTTCATTGAAATTAAGTGGTGGGGATTTATCAACCGGCGGATATACCGAAACATTGGCCGAATTAATTCTCAACACGCTCTCGAGTATCTCCTTGGGCAATTCGGTGCATACCTTGCGATTTAGTGGGTTGAGTGGATTGTTTGATTTTCAATATCTGACGATTAATGGCTGGCAGGGAACTTATGCAAGTCCGGGGTCTACGGGAACTGCGGGGCGGATTTATGTAGGTGTGAATGCTGCTTTATCGCGGGACCGTTTGGGCCAAATGTTTTTTTACAATTCAGGCACCGCGGTTCATTACAATACCTTGCAATTAACGGATGGTGAATTAGTTCCGGGTTCGCTTAAGTTCACGGGTGCTACGGGACATAGTGATGTACGAATTACTTCGGCTGCGACGAGTAGCAATGGTATGTGGACTTTGACGCAAGGTGGGGTCTACCGCTTTAATCCTACTGCGGATAATGCGGTATTGAGTGCGACGGATTTGCAGAATAAATTGGGGGCCTATTCATTTGTGGAAGTGAGCACGGTTCGTGTCGGTGGGACACAGTCGGGGAACATGGTATTTGAATCTCCCGTAATCAATCTTAATTGCTTGACGAATGGTAGCAATACCTCTTCCTTGCGGATAACGAGTGGAGGGGTGGTTCAGTTTTATGCAAATATGACGATTCGGTCGTCCCAACAGTATTATCCGTATAGTTTGATATTGAATGCTGGGAGTATTGTCCGTTTGAATTCGGTGATTGATTTAAGCGGATCTATGGCAAGTTTTGCTTCGAATACCAATCCTACGGGAAGTGTGACGATGGTCGTAGGGGGAGATTTGGTGGTAGCGGGAACGGGACAAGTATTAACGAGGGGGTGGGAAAATAGCCAACCGAGTAATGCGGGATTTAATGGCGGCTATGGCGGTGCGCAGACCTATACGGTTAGCGGCTCGGTGAGTTTGGCGGCAGGAAGTGTGTTGGATGCCTCCGGTGGGAATTCAATTCGAACTTTTCAGACGACGGCGGGAACGGGCGGCTCTATATCCATAAGTGCCGTTAATGCCATTTTAATGCGGGGATCTGTCGTTTCGAACGGTGGATATGGTGGTTGGGGAGGTACAGGTGGAGCGATTAGTATCAGTTCAAGCTCGAGTAATTTAGATTACAGCGGGGTTTTGAGTTCGGAGGGAGGAAATGATTATGGTGGTATTGTAGGTGGGAATGGCGGCAACATCAACTTGAGTGCGCCGGGTGGATTAAGTATTCGGAATAATGTCAATGCGGGTTTAGGAAGGGGAACGAGTTACGTCGGTGGCGGAAATGTGACCTTGTCTACGGCTAATACGACTCTCACGAGTGGGGGTGGTGTAAACGATGGTTTGGTGGGAGGTTCGATTATTCGTGCCTATCATTTCACCAAGTCCGGTGCTGGTGTTCTCAATTTAAGTGGGGCGAATACGTATACGGGAAGTACGACCGTGAATGCAGGAAAATTGGTATTGAATGTGGCACAAGCGATTCCGAGTACGAGTGATGTCACGTTAGCGGCGAATACGATTTTGGATTTGAATGGATTTAGCAATACGGTTGCCTCGATTACAGGGGTCTCCTCGACTAAAATCACCAACAGTAGTTCTAATGCGAGTACATTTAAATTTGGGACGAATAGCTCGACTTACGATGGCTTAATTGAGGATGGAGTTGGGGTAGTTCATTTGGAAAAAGTGGGGACGGGAACGACCACCTTGGCCACGACGGCGAATACGTATACGGGTTTGACACGAATTAGTGGAGGTAATTTGGCAATTAGTCATGTCTCATCGTTGGGATCCACAAGCTCGGGGACAATCGCAGACGGGGGTATTTTGAGTTTAAATGGAGTATCGGTTTCTGGTGAGGCTTTGACTTTGGGGTCTACGCCAACCTATGGAATATTGTCTGGTAATTCGGGTACGAATGTGTGGAATGGTACGATTATGTTAACGGGTGCATCTTCGATTTATGTCAATTCGAATACGAGTTTAAGCATCAATCCCCCAAGTGGTCCAGCAATTCAAGGGACGAATACCAATTTAGCTTGTTACGTATATGGAAGCCTGAATATCAATGGGGAGATCGCAACGGGAAATGCAACTTTGACCAAGAACTATACGGGAATTCTGAGTTTGAATACGGCGAATTCATACACGGGTTTAACGACCTTGTCATCGGGTCAAACCATTGTGAAAAACGATTTGGCCCTTGGTTCTAATTCGGCCGGAACCGTCATTTCGTCAGGGGCCAATTTGACTTTGGATGGCGCCCTGAATGTATCCGGGGAATCGTTGACGATCACGAGTAATGCGATTACGGCCAATGGCGCGTTGTTGACCAAAAATGGGGCGAGTACCTGGTCGGGGAATATAAGTTTGGCGGGCACGGCGGTCAACTGGAATACGGAGTCGGATTTGACGGTGACGGGTGCCATTGCGAATGGGAGTACCTTGTGGACAGTGGGGCGGACGACGGGGTCGACTGGCAATCTAATCGTGAATGGAATTATTTCGGGAACGGGGGGCTTGGATAAAACGGGTACGGGTCAAATGACGCTGAATGCGGTGAATACCTATACGGGCCTAACGCGAATCTCTGGGGGGCGTTTGGCATTGGGTGGGAACCAAGTGATTTCGAATGCGAGTAATGTGTATTTTAACGGAGGTACCTTGAGTACGGAGGGCTATTCGGAAACGCTGGGGCAATTGTTTATTAGTGATAATTCCACCTTGCTATTGGGTGCCGGAGCTCATACGATCAATTTTGCCTCGGCCGGGACTTTTACGACAGGTAAGACCTTGACCGTGAACGGATGGGATGGCGTATATAGCATTGCTGGGAGCGGTTCTTCGCCGAGCTTAGATAATTCGGGGATGTTGAAGACCACCTCCACGAAATTTATTTCCTCGAATGGTGTCTTGCGTTCCGCGGGAGCCATTAATCAGTATGGGCAAATACGGGTATTTGGTCAAAGTGGAACCTCCGGAAACTTTTTTGTA
The DNA here is from genome assembly GCA_046073805.1 of Aquirufa sp. Taxonomy (GTDB): domain Bacteria; phylum Bacteroidota; class Bacteroidia; order Cytophagales; family Spirosomataceae; genus Aquirufa. The sequence goes on along the minus strand of JBJTMZ010000322.1, from coordinate 197 downwards.
GGTTCTGTTTTGAGCGCTAGTGCGTTGAATCAGATCAAGTTTTTTAATTCGACTGCGAATACCACGCACTTTTCTGTTCAGCTGGGGACGAATGAGGTCGTGCCTGATTTTACGAGGTAGGGGGTAGACGCTGCCGGGGTTGCAACCCCGGCAGCGTCTACCCCCTACCTCGTAAAATCAGGCACGACCTCATTCGT
>JBJTMZ010000321.1:0-9017 GCA_046073805.1 Aquirufa sp. | reverse complement strand
ACGATATACCTGATTTTCCATCAAAGTACACCAAATTATATACTTTCCGATCATCATTCTTTTTGAACACACTCACGTATAAAATATCCTTACCTACGAATACTTTTTCTTGCACTTTGGTAACTACACATGTACCGTTTTGACGGAAAACGATGATATCGTCGATATCAGAACAATCCATAACGAATTCATCCTTCTTCAATCCATAACCAATAAATCCGTCCTCCCGATTAACATAGAGTTTCTGATTGGCTTGCGCTACGACTGTGGCTGAAATCGTATTAAAACTCTTGATTTCTGTCTTACGCTCTCGTCCCTTACCATATTTCTGAAGTAAGTTCTTAAAGTATTCTATGGCATAACGAATCAAATTGGCTATGTTATCCTCAACCTCAGCCAATTCATCTTGTAGTCGCTTCATGGCTTCATCTGCCTTGAAGCTATCAAATTTTGAAATACGCTTAATTCGAATTTCTAATAATCGTAGGATATCTTCTTCCACTATCTCACGATAAAAATCCTTTTTGTAGGGCTCTAATCCTTTATCGACCATTTCGATAACGGACTCAAACGTTTCACATTCCTCAATATCTCGGTATATACGATTCTCGATAAAGATTTTCTCCAAGGAACTAAATAATAATCGTTCCATTAATTCGCCCCGACGAATCTCTAATTCTTGTTTAAGTAAATCCACGGTTTGATCCGTACTTACCCGCAAAATCTCCGCTATGCCAATAAATTGAGGTTTCTCGTCTACGATAACACAGGCATTGGGCGAGATGGAAACCTCACAATCAGTAAATGCATAAAGCGCATCAATCGTAACATCAGGCGATATACCCGGTGCCAATTGAATTTGGATTTCAACATCCTTGGCCGTATTATCTATTACCTTCTTAATCTTGATTTTACCCGTATCATTCGCCTTGATAATGGAATCAATCAATGACGTAGTTGTAGTTCCGAATGGAATTTCCTTGATTAAGAGTGTTTTCTTATCAAATTCCTCAATTTTTGCCCTTACACGAATACGTCCGCCACGTAATCCATCATTGTAATTGGAGACATCAATCATGCCCCCCAATTGGAAATCGGGATATAGGGTTACTTTTTTATTATTCAATAAATCAATCGAAGCCTGAATAATTTCACAGAAATTATGTGGCATGATTTTGGTCGCCAAACCAACTGCGATTCCTTCAACACCTTGGGCAAGTAATAAAGGGAATTTAATCGGTAGTGTAATAGGCTCTTTCTTCCGACCGTCATAAGATAATTGCCAGCGAGTAGTTTGATTATTAAAGACAACATCGTTGGCGAATTTAGATAAGCGGACTTCGATATAACGCGCCGCAGCCGCACTATCCCCCGTTCGGTTATCGCCCCAGTTTCCTTGGCAATCGAATAAAAGGTCTTTTTGGCCTAGGTTAACTAAGGCATCATTGATGGACGCATCCCCGTGTGGGTGATACTGCATTGTTTGACCTATAACATTGGCAACTTTATTGAAACGACCATCGTCCATTTCTTTTAAAGCATGCAAAATACGACGCTGAACCGGTTTTAAACCATCCTCCACCGCAGGTACAGCACGTTCTAGAATAACGTATGAGGCATATTCCAAAAACCAATTTTCATACATGCCGGCTACGGCTATCTGATTTTGTAATGCCCCGTCTGTCGTTTCACTCATTGCGAATATGCGAATCTAATTGTTGAATTAATTGGTACAGCATTATAGCTGTTGCCCCCCATATTTCCTCCGATTCATAAAAATAACGAGGTGCTGTTATCTTTTCCTGCATGAATGTCAACTCATGATAGTCCAAGGAATCGGCCTGTTGGAAAAATGCTACAGGTATTTCAAAAATACGATTAATTTCTCTTTTATTAATGCGGTAGTCGAGCTTTTTATCAAGAATCACAAAGTAGGGCTGAATCCAGAAATTTGAAACATGCACCCAGTGTGGATTTAATTCGTTCAATTGCTCTTCTGATAACGATATCCCTATTTCTTCTTCGACTTCTCGAATAGCAGTTTGTCTTAAATTTTGATCCGAATCTTCTTTTTTTCCACCCGGGAAAGCCATTTGTCCGCTATGATGTCCATCGTAGTCATTTCGTTTGATTAAAACGATTTTAGCTTCTTCGGATGGTTCGTTAATCAGAATTGAGATCACTGCTGCTTTTCGGGCATTCTGTTTCAATGGCTCATTTTTGGTAAGCTCACCGAGTAATTCCAATAATCGCTTGAATCTACTGTTCAAAATATTAGATTGTTGAAATTATGGACTCAGCACATCGAATTCCATCTAGCGCGGCCGACATGATTCCTCCAGCATATCCTCCACCTTCTCCGCAAGGATATAAACCTTTAATTTCAGGGTGTTCGAGGGTTTCCCGATCCCTTGGGATTTTTACGGGTGATGAAGTTCTACTCTCTAAACCGATTAATTGGCCTAAATTACTACTGAAGTCTCTTATCTTACGGTCAAAGTCTTGTAATCCGAGGGCCAAAGGCTCTGCAATAAAATCAGGTAAAAATTCGCGCATTTCACCGGGTTGTAAACCAGGTACATAGGATGTATCATGCGAAGTATTACTACTACGCCGCTTAATAAAATCACCCGTTAATTGGGATACGGCTTTTTGGGTCCCTCCCACTAATTGGTGTGCTTTCTGTTCCAATTCCTCTTGTAATTGCATACCTGCTAATGGTCCGTATTCTTTGTATTTGACCAAGTCTTCCGGCATGATGCTCACAACGATACCCGAATTAGCATATTTGGAATCGCGTCTTGATGGAGACATTCCATTGACTACTACTTGATTTTGTTCGGTCGCCGAGGGTACGATAAATCCGCCTGGACACATACAGAATGAGAATACACCTCTTTGTATTCCTTTGAATTTAGTCTGCGTAACTAGGCTAAATGATGCTGGTGGTAAATAATCGGGGCGTTGCGGTAATTTATACTGGCAACGATCAATCATTTTTTGTGTATGTTCAATTCGTACACCTATGGCAAAGGGTTTTGCCTCAATCGCAATCTTTTTATTCAATAAGAGATGAAATATATCTCGAGCTGAGTGACCCGTCGCTAATAAAATTTTTGACGCCTCAAATGTTCTGCCATCTTCCAAGCTTACGCCACGTACTTGCTGTTTATCAACGATGAAGTCGGTAACCTTCGCATTAAAATGTACTTCCCCTCCCGCCTCAATAATGGCATTACGTATACCTTCGATAATTCCGGGTAATTTATTCGTTCCAATATGCGGATGAGCCTCATAGAGAATGTTTGCATTCGCCCCATAAGCTACAAATGTTTCCAATACGGAATCAATATCCCCCCTTTTTGTACTTCGAGTATACAATTTGCCGTCGGAATAGGTACCAGCCCCACCTTCGCCAAAACAATAATTACTATCCGGATTGACAATATTGTGACGGTTGATAGCAGCTAAATCTCGTCGACGCTCTCGGACATTATTCCCTCTTTCAACTACAATGGGTTGGATTCCTGATCGTATTAAACGTAAGGCTGCGAATAATCCTGCGGGGCCACTACCGATTATAATGACTTGTTTGGCCTCTGCCTTTAATTTGGGCAATCGCATTCGATCAGATAAATCCACTTGAAAATTGTGTTCTAGTGGATAAAAGCCAATTTTAAGATTTGCTTTAATTTGCCGACTTCGTGCATCGATTGATTTTTTTTCAATGCGATACTGACTTGAATTTAATAGATTTGCACCGAGTTCTGCCAGTAAGAAATCATGTAATAATTCAGGAGAATTAGCAACGGCAGGATCAAGAACAAATGACTTATATTCGGGCATATCGATTATTTGTACAAATTTACTAATCTATTTTTAACATTTTGATGAATCAGCTCCAAAACCAAGTAAGCCCCTATTTATTGCAGCATAAAAACAATCCGGTTAATTGGTATCCTTGGGGAGAATTGGCCTTATCGAAAGCTATTCAAGAAGATAAGCCAATTATTTTAAGTATTGGTTATGCCGCTTGTCATTGGTGCCATGTTATGGAACATGAATCCTTTGAAGATATTCAGGTAGCTGAATTAATGAATCAAAATTTTATCTGTATTAAAGTAGATCGAGAGGAACGTCCGGATATCGATTTGATTTATATGGAGGCAATTCATGCCATGGGACTTCAAGGCGGTTGGCCCCTAAATGTATTTTTAATGCCCGATCAAAAGCCTTTTTATGGAGGAACTTATTTCCCCAAAGGCAATTGGTTGCAATTACTGAATTCCATTGCCAATGCTTTCAAAAACCATAAAGTAGAGCTTCAAACTTCAGCAGATGGTTTTGCAGCTAATTTAAATGAAGTTCATGTCGGACTTTATCCCATTGATTTAAATGAATTAAGTCCCATTATTCCCCAATCAATTATTCGAATTAAATCAGGTTTAGACCCCATTTTTGGGGGAACTCAAAAGGCGCCTAAATTTCCCATACCTTCTTTGGCATTACTTTTGGAAAAACTTCCGGCATCGTTAATGGAACAATCGGATTTAGCTGCACTAGCTAATTTGCAATTGACCAAAATGGCCCTTGGAGGTATTTTTGATCAAGTGGGTGGAGGTTTTTCAAGGTATTCGGTTGATTCGGAATGGTTTTGTCCTCATTTTGAAAAAATGCTCTATGATAACGGCCAATTGATCCGCGTCTATGCTTTGGCCTACAAGCGAACAAATAATCCTTTATATCTTGAAGTTATCAATCAAACGGTTGGGTTCTTGAAGAAGGAGTTATTGGGAGAAAATGGCTTGTATTTTGCCTCAATCGATGCGGATAGCGAAGGAGTTGAAGGGAAATACTACGTTTGGACATTTGAAGAATTAAATCAATTGTTACCATTTGAGAAGCATCAAGCTTTTTATCAAGCCTATTCTTTGAATAAGTCGGGGAATTGGGAACATGGAAATAACATCCTGTTCAAAAAACATGAAACTTGTAATTCATTGTATCAAAGCGAACTAGATGTTTTGCATCAAGTTCGTCAGTCTCGTGTGCGACCTGGAACAGATGATAAGCAGCTCTTATCCTGGAATGCTTATCTCGCAATGGCATTTTTGGAATCAGGGCGGATTTTGAATGATACTAATTTTAAAAAGCTAGGAATTGATTTAATGGAAGCGATGATTGATGGATTTGTCCATCAGGATAAAAGTCGAGTTCTTCATCAAATATCCTACTCAGATAAACCCATTATTGCCTTTTTAGATGATTTGGCATCCTTGGGTTTAGCTTTGATTCAGGCTTATTTACTTGAGGGAGAAAAGAAATATTTGAACCTAGCTGTATTTCTCGTTCATCAGATTGAACATTTACACACGCAACAAAATGGTTTATATAATTTTCATTCGAATGCGAACGATTCTTTAATTGCGCCCAAATATGAAATTGTAGATTCTGTTTGCCCTTCCGCCAATTCAATGGTCTGTGAATTTTATTTATGGTTAGGGTTCTTGAATTCAGAGGCTGCCTTAACAGTGAAAGGTAAAACTATGTTAGCTGCTGTTATCGAACAGGCGCAGGGTAATCCCATTTATTTTGCTAATTGGTTACGTATTCATTCCGAATGGGTCGAAAATGCTCAGGCTATTATAAAATACAATCCACAAATAATCTCAGATAAAGAATTTATAGCGACCGAGTACCTGAGTATACCCATTCCTGAATTAGCATACGGGGCATTGGTTTGTATAGGAGATCACTGTCTTTCTCCTACGAATTCGATTGATGAATTGAAAAATCAATTGGCCTCTATTTAACTCGGTCAGGGTTTTCATTGACAAATGCCCCCCATCCCTTCTGTGTACCCTTGACGGAAGAAGTTAAATTTTTGTGATGGAAATGGTGGCAAATGGCGATTCCTAGGGCATCCGTAGCATCATGTAATTTGGCATCTAATTTAATGCCACTAATTATTTCAACCATTTTGGCAACTTGTTCTTTGGATGCATTACCATTACCTGTGACCGACTGCTTTACTTTTTTGGGTTCATATTCGGTAATGGGGATGCTTTTAGAAAAGGAAATGGACATGACCATACCTTGAACCCGACCGAGTTTTAACATCGATTGAACGTTTTTGCCAAAAAAAGGAGACTCAATGGCAATTTCGTCCGGTAAAAACTCCTCGACTATTCCCATGACGCGTTCATGTATTTTAAGGAATTTAGCCCCCTGCGTTGTATATTTTGTCAGGTTTAATACGCCATACTGTAAGACTTGTACCTGATTATTTATAATTCGAATAAGACCATATCCCAAATACCGGGTACCTGGGTCGATACCCAAGATTATTTTTTCTGCACGATGGTTTGTAATTTGCGACATATTCTTCGTTTATGTTCATTCATCAAATACCCAGCATTGTCCCTAAGCTTTTGCCCAAGTTAACTTGGGCAAAACATGATTCTGCTGAGTCTCGCAAAGTCTATTTTACTTTTGATGATGGACCAACTCCTGAAATTACCAAATTTGTGCTGGATTGTTTAGCCGAATACGAAGCTAAGGCGACATTTTTTTGTATCGGTAAAAATATGGTGGCACATCCATCTATTGTCGAAGATTTAGTAAATGCTGGGCATCAATTGGGGAATCATACCATGAACCATGCCAATGCATGGAAATATTCAATTGCTGAATTCGAAAAAGATTATTGGGATTGTGAAGACGTATTTTCCAAAATGAATATTAAATCGGTCGGTTTTCGACCACCTTATGGTCGGGTAAGCCCCTTTATTTACACAACTTTACGTGCACAAACGGATGTATATATGTGGTCTATTTTAACAGGTGACTACAATGCTAGTTTAAATCCCAATAGTATAGTTTCTAATTGTATGAAATACATAAAACCTGGAAGCATCCTTGTTTTCCATGATAGTGAAAAAGCTTTTCCAAGACTAAAAATTGTATTGCCAGCCTTATTAGATTATTGCCTACAAAATCAATTTATTCCCTGTTCCTTATGATTGATACGCACGCGCATCTTTATGATCCTCAATTTAGCACTGAAATTGATAAGCATATTCTTGAAATTAAAGATTCTGGTGTGTCTGAAGTATGGTTACCTAATTGTGATGTAGAATCATGGAATCAATTAGAATCTTTATTTCAAGCTTATCCTGATTTTGTATTACCCATGATTGGCTTGCATCCTACCTATGTAAAGGAAGGATATTTAAAGGAATTGCAACAATTGAAGTCTATTTTGGATGACCGTAAGGTGCTTGCCATCGGTGAAATTGGCTTAGATTATTATTGGGATTTGACTTTTCAGAAGGAACAGATACTGGCCTTTGAAACACAATGTCATTGGGCGTTGGAAAGAGGTTTATGGATCGACGTACATTGTCGGAAAGCTTATGCTGATCTAATTCGACTACTCAAAAAAACAGAGTACAAAGATTTAAAAGGCATCATTCATTGCTTTTCCGGGGATTTTCGTGAAGCCAAAACCTTGGTGGATTTGGGATATACACTCGGGATTGGTGGGGTAATCACGTATAAAAATACGACCCTTTTCGATTCGATAAAGGATATTTCCTTAGAGCATATAGTATTGGAGACGGATGCACCTTATTTGACCCCTGTGCCTTATCGTGGTCAAATGAATTCGCCTAAATATATTCCGTTAATTGCTCAAAAACTAGCGGATTTATATGAAATGCCGATGGAAAGTGTAATCCAAATTACCAATGAGAATGCGAATAAGTTGAAGCTTATATCAAATTACTAAGAATCGAATCTGTTTCTTTTTTCCAATCGAAAATGGCATTTTTTAATCGGATGGCTATTTTATTTTTCGAGATCCAGAATTTATCCCATTTGCCCTGAAATGCCATTTTGCCGTTCTCAATGATACCAAGTTTATGACTCATTTTTAGAATGTCAACCAAATCATGTGAGATAAGTAAGCAAGGAATATGCTTGAAATTGATTAATTCTTGTATAATTTGAATAAACTCGATTTTCTGAGCCGTGTCCAATTGACTGAAGGGTTCATCTAGGACCAAATATTCAATATCTTGACTAACTGATTCCAAGAGAGCTATTTTTTGACGTTCTCCACCAGACAATTGGTTGATTTTACTTTCGAGTAAATGTTGGATATGAAAGAGTTGAATATAGTATTTGATCGTTTTATTGCGTTCTTTTTCCGTCATTCGTTGGAAAAGCATTTCTAAATAAGCTTGAACCGTATGATGCGGTTTTAAATGAAGGTTTTGCGGAACATAACCTGCTGATTTAAATTGTGGAATTAATCGATCTACGCCATTATTTAATTCTTTATCATTTATAATGATGGATGCTTCTGGACAAGATTTTAAACCAACGGCCAACAGGGCAACTGTACTTTTACCTGAACCACTTTTGCCCACCAAAGTGAAAATTTCTCCATTTTGTATTCCAATTTTTAGGTTAGATAGACTAAAATGAGGATTAACTTGGTATCTTGGTATGGAAATTTTTAACATCTAAATCAATTAATATGCTTTTGTGTGGAATCGATGTAGGAACATCGTCGATTAAAGTTAGTGTAGTTGACGCTGCAAACAAACAATTAATTTATTCTACCTCCTACCCAGAAACGGAAAACGAAATATCAAGTCCCGCCCCGGGATTCGCAGAACAAGATCCTGAACATTGGTGGTTTTGTGTTCAACAAGCGATTCTAAAGGCTAATGCAAGCAGAACATACGATTCAAAAGATATTTCGGCGATTGGTATTTCTTATCAAATGCATGGCCTGGTTGTTTTAGATGGAAATAATGAAGTGGTACGTCCTTCGATTATTTGGTGTGATTCCCGATCTGTCGAGATAGGCAATAAAGCCTATTTAAGTATTGGTGAGTCTTATTGCCAACAAAATTTATTAAACTCTCCAGGTAATTTCACTGCCTCAAAATTAGCATGGGTTAAGGAAAATGAACCGCAATTATAGACACGAATTAAGCAGGTCATGC
>JBJTMZ010000320.1:0-11755 GCA_046073805.1 Aquirufa sp. | reverse complement strand
CCAACGTTCCCGAACAATGGGAACCCCTCATCGTTGCAACCGCAGATCATTATAATTTCTTTGATCACTACCCTGCGGCAAATCGGGAAAATGTCTTGCATTTCATGACCTTCGATGAGAGCAATCCAAACTCCATTTTATCCTGCCTTTACAGCGCCCGAGAGAATGCGCGCACCATTCGGGAAAGTATTTCCAGAGAGATGTGGGAATACGTCAACCAAATCTATTGGAAAGTCAAAGACCGCGTAGAAGGCAGTAAAGACTGGGAAATATCCCGTTATCAAGGTTTCTTGGAAGAAATCAAATCCGGTAGCCAATTGTTTTATGGGATTGTAGATTCTACAATTACCCGAGGCGAAGGATGGCATTTTGGTCAGTTGGGTAAATTATTGGAGCGGGCCGACAAGACGACACGTTTCCTCGATGTAAAGTATTTTACGCTATTACCTGATATTGACGCGATTGGTTCCCCCTTGGACCTATTACTATGGTCGGCCGTATTGAAATCCAATTCCGCCTACAACATGTTTCGCCAACAGTACAAAGTGATTAACCCCAAAAACATTGTCGAATTCCTCATTCTGGACAAAAGCTTTCCTCGCTCCGTAGTGCATTGTCTACAAGAAGCAGAGGCATCTCTCTATGCGATTTCAGGCACATCATTCGAAAGTGGATATTCCAATCCAGCGGAAAAGAAACTTTCCAAACTGCTTTCTGAGGTGGAATTTACCGAGATTGATGATATTCTGGATACAGGTCTTCATCAATACCTAGATAATTTCCAATCTAAAAACAACGAGATTGGCCAAACCATTTTCAATACCTATTTTGATTTGAAACCGGTCAACTAAGCCCGTCTCAATTTAAATTCGTAATATTGCCATCCCATTTGCCACCCATCAATTATGACATATTGTTTAGGAATAACTGTTAAAGAAGGTCTGATAGCCATTGCCGACACGCGAATTACCGCGGGCAATGAAATGTATTCCAACAAGAAAATTTCGATTCACGAGATCAACAAGCACAGCTTGTTCATCATGACCGCGGGTTTACGCTCCGTTCGTGACAAAGCCGTCACTTATTTCAACCAAAAAATAGAGGACGAAGAATCGACTTATGACTACATGTTTCAAGCGGCAACTGCCTTTGGCCAAATGCTCAAACAAGTCGCTCAGGAAGATCGTGAATCACTTGAGAAAGAAGGCTACGCCTTTAATTTACATGCCATCGTTGGTGGCCAAATGGCGAAAGACAGCGAGCATAAGCTCTTTTTGATCTTCCCAGAAGGCAATTGGATTGAAATCAATGATGGCTTAAAATATCAGATTATTGGTAATTCCAATTACGGAAAACCTTTATTGAATCGAAACCTCAGCTTTGAAACACCCTTGAAAGATGCCCTAAAAATGGGTTTTTTGTCCTTTGATGCAACCCAAGTAAGTACCAATGATGTGGATTATCCCATTGATGTGGTCGTTTACGAAAAAGGAAGTTACAAGGCCAAAGAGATTCGACTTTATAAAGAAGACATGCAAAAAATCTCCGATGACTGGAATTTAGCATTGCGCAATTCGCTCGAAAGCATCGAAGAATACTGGATGAAAAGCTTACTGACTTTGCCCTCTAATGATCGCTAAAATCCAACACAGCCTTCATTATCAATATAGCGAACCCGTTACCTTGGATCCGCATATCTTGTATTTGCACCCAAGAAAAAGCTCCCTGCTGACGGTTCAATCTTTTGAAATGCGTATCGACCCACAACCCGTCCAAATTTCGAAGAATTTGGATCCGGAGGGTAACACGCAAAATATCTTGTTTTTCAAGGAGCCAACGCAATACTTGAATATCCGGATGGAAGCCCAGGTGGAAACGACGGAATTCAATCCATTTGATTTCGTTTACTTTCCCTTTGAGAGTAAACGATTGCCCATGCGCTATTCAGATTCGTATTTAAAAACCTTGAGCCCCTACCTCGGATTAGAGGGAATTGGGGCAATTGTGGAGCAAACGGCACGCCAACTCGCCTCCCAGGTTCAATACGAAACTTCTGCCTTTTTGATGCAAATCAATGAATTCATCTTCAAAAATTTCGCCTACGAAATTCGCGAAGAAGGAGCTCCGAATACCCCCGAAGTCACATTATTGAGTCGGAAAGGATCATGCCGCGATTACGCCGTCCTTTTCTCAGCGCTTTGTCGGGCCATGGGCCTCGCCACCCGATTCGTATCCGGCTATTATACGGGTGCGGCACCCGTGGACGTTCCCAATCAGACCCATCATTTACATGCTTGGGTGGAGGTATTTTTACCGGGTGGCGGATGGAGAGGGTATGACCCTACCCAACACGAAGTTGTGTCCGGTAATCACATCCCTTTGGCAGCTTCATGTCTACCGGAGGAAATTACACCCGTTTATGGGACTTACCGTGGGGCAGCCACCTCGATTCTAACGACAAACGTATTTATTGAGCGAATTTAGCCGACCAATAATTGGGCTAAGAGATAATCGGCAATCAAGATTGCGATACAGGCATTCGTTACCGCTGCTGTACTCGCCTTTCCTACTTCATAAGCTCCACCTTTCGTGTAGAAACCCTGAAAAGCCGCAATAGTAACCACGAGAAAGCCAAATACGATCGATTTAATCAAGGCGAATAAAACATAATTGGGTTTGAAAGCGAACTGAAGACCGTAAATATATTCTTGTTGGGTCACTGCACCTGTCAACCAACCCGCCAAATACCCCCCGTAAATTCCAAGAAAACAAGCCATCGTCACCAACATTGGGAAGGTAAGCATCGCAGCAATCATTTTAGGAAGGACCAAGTAAGAAGATGAGTTGATTCCCATCACCTCCAAGGCGTCGATTTGCTCAGAAATGCGCATGGTTCCCAATTGACTCGCGATATTCGAACCAATCTTACCCGCCAAAACGACACAAGTAATGGTCGGACCTAATTCTAAAATAGTCGAATCTCGCACGATGAGGCTAATGATGTATTTCGGAACAAAGGGATTATCCATATTGGCAGCAGTCTGCACGCAAGTAACCGCTCCCAAAAACGATGCCACGATGGTCACGATAAGCATCGAATTGATGCCAATATCTTTACATTCCTGCATCATCAAAGCCCAATAAACCCGAAATTTCTCAGGATTTGTAAACAGCTTACTCAGGAAGATTAAATATTTACCTAATTTTGACATGCGTTTGAATTTAAGAACGCGCTAAGTCTCAAAGATAATGAACAAATCCGTAGTAATAAGTGGAGGAAGCCAAGGAATTGGCAAGGCACTCGTAAAAAAGTTTTTAGCCGAACAATTTACCGTGTATACCTGTTCCCGAAGCCAAGCCAAATTAGATGCCCTCGCTGCGGAATTGGCGAATGATCGCCTACATACGTTTGCAGCCGATTTAAGCCAAAAAAATCAAGTACTTGATTTTGCAAATTGGGTTTTGAAGCAGACCAATCAGATCGAAGTACTCGTGAATAATACCGGTGTTTTTATACCCGGACAAATTCAAAATGAGGCAGACGATTTACTCGAAAAAACAATTGAGACCAATTTATACAGCGCCTATCATTTAACCCGAGCACTTTTGCCTGTATTCCAAGGCCAAAAATCAGGTCATATCTTCAGCATCTGTTCGACAGCCTCGATTACGGCATATACTTTAGGTGGTTCATATTGCATTAGCAAATTTGCCTTACTTGGATTCACCAAGGTGCTCCGCGAGGAATTAAAAACACAAGCCATCAAAGTAACCGCTATCCTACCCGGAGCAACACTAACACCTTCCTGGGATGGCGTCGAATTACCGGAATCCCGCTTCATTCCAGCGGATGATGTGGCGAAGACCATTTATTCAGCTTATCAAATGAGCCCATCCACTGTTTTAGAAGAAATCCTGATTCGACCTCAATTAGGTGACATTGATTTATGAGAAATTGGGATAGCTATGGATTGAGTGACTTGCCTCAAGTTTCTCAAGAACTTATCGAAGCACTTAAGGATGCACCCAAAGTTTGGCTCTTTCGAGGTCAAATGGGTGCGGGTAAGACGACATTGACGAAAGAAATTTTAGCTCAGTTGGGCGTCAAAGGTTCTGTACAAAGCCCAACGTTCTCGTTGGTCAATGAACATCAAACAGAGTCCGGGCGTACAATCTATCATTTTGATTTATATCGTTTAAAGAATGTCCAAGAGGCCTTAGCGATAGGCATTGAGGAATATTTAGACTCTGGTGATTTATGTCTCATCGAGTGGCCCGAAAAGGCGGAAGAATTGTGGGACTTCCCACATGTTACTTTTGAAATCGAGGCAATCAATGAATTAGAAAGAAAATTATCGCTAAATTGGTAATATGAGTACGACGAATCCTTTTCATGAACTATTGTCCCAACAAGGCATTATGCCCATGGAGGCAATGAGTTGGACCAAACAAAATGCGAAAAGCATTCAAATTGCACTTCCGAAAGAAACATCATCGTATGAAAACCGAATTGGTTTAACACCTCAGGCAGTTCAGCTTTTGGTAGCCAATGGACACGAAGTAATCGTGGAAAATGGAGCCGGTGATCGTGCAGGATATTCGGATGCCGATTATTTGTTGGCCGGCGCGAGTGTGACGGATGACCTCCAACAGGTTTGGCAGGGAGGATTGATACTGAAAATCAATGCACCTACGCTCGAAGAAGTCGGTCGGATGATGCCCGGACAGGCCTTCGTTTCCTGTGCATCCAAGCAACAGTTAACCGGGGAATTACTCGATCAGATCAATAAAAAGCAATTAATTGCCGTTGGTCTTGAATATGCCGAAGATAACGCTGGAGGATTCCCATTCGTAAAAATCATGGCAGAAATTGCGGGGCAATTGGTCTTGCCTATTGCCAGCGGAATCCTAAGTAATCATAAGGGATCTGGGCTTTTGTTAGGCAATGTCACGGGTGTTCCCCCATGTAAGCTTGTTTTACTCGGTTCGGGGCATGTCGTGGAACAAGTCGCGCGCGCGGCATGGCATGCGGGAATTCAAATGCAGGTATTCGACAAAGACATTTATAAACTACAACGCCTCAAGCATACCTTGGGATTTCCGTTAATTACCCAGGTGATTGATTCCGAAAACTTACCGCATGCATTGCAAGAGGCAACTGTTATTGTGGGCGCCTTGCGCTCAGATTCAGGGGTTACACCTTGCGTCGTGACTGAAGAAATGGTGAGTAAATTGAAACCGGGCACCTTAATTATCGATGTATGTATCGACCAAGGAGGATGTTTTGAAACGTCGGAATTGACCAATTTGGGTAAGCCTGTATTCAAGAAATTTGGCGTCAATCATTATTGTGTACCGAATATTCCTTCGCTTGTTTCTCAAACGGCGAGCATTGCGATCAGTAATTTATTGACTTCATTTGTCCTAAAAGCCGGAAAAACGGGAGGCGTGGAGGAAATGCTTTGGCAAGGAAAATCCTTTATGAAGGGAACTTTCTGTTACAAAGGACATGTTACCCATGCGAGTATCGCCAAATTGTATAAAAAACCACTGAAAGACATTCAACTCTTATTATTAGCTCGATGATTGAAGATTACACTGCCCTTTCCAATGCGCCTAATTCACCGGATTTAAACGGGAAATACTTGGGTTTAATTTCAAGCGATTTTGTGTTAGTTGCGGATGCATTAAAAGAAGCTGCCTATCAAATCAAAAAACGGGGCTTTTCGGATTTTCCTATTTTTGTTTGCTCGCAACGTCCGATTGAAATCGGACAAATGTTGATTGGTGTGAACGAACTCCACGGCAATAAATGGAATTACCACGCCTCCATGATGGAGGAGTTTGTCCAACGGAAATTAATCGCAGAAGAAAATGTTGAGTTATTCGTGCAAAATTTCAAGGATATTGAGGAATATGCTTGCCTTTTTGTAGTAGATGGCCAATTTACCAATTTCGTCTTTATCCCCTTCCCGGAGGAAAACTAGGTAGCCCGTCGATTCAGCGGGTGGTAATCATGCACCATCTGACTCAAGTAGGCTCGATCCAAATGGGTATAAATTTCGGTAGTCAGAATAGACTCGTGACCCAGCATTTCCTGAACCGCGCGCAAATCGGCACCCCCTTCAATCAAATGCGTCGCAAAGGAATGACGGAAAGTATGCGGACTAATTGTTTTCGTAATCCCTGCTTTCGCGGCTAATTCCTTGCAGATGATAAATACCATGACCCGACTTAAAGCCGCTCCCCGACGATTTAGAAAAACGATGTTTTGAGCCTCCTTCTTGCAATCCATGTGATTTCGCACCTCCTCCAAATACAGGTTCAAATACCGAAAGGCATCGCGACCCGCGGGCACCAAACGCTCTTTGTCGCCTTTTCCTCGTACCTTGATTAAACCCAAGTCGGCATAAATATCCGTTAATTTCAAAGAGACTAATTCCGAAACCCGAAGACCGGCACCATAGAGAAATTCCAACATCGCTCGGTTACGAATTCCTTGGGGATTGGACATATCATTGGAATCCAAAATGAGTTCGATCTCATCAAAGGAAAGTGTATCGGGAAGATGACGGCCTTTTTGAGGTGATTTGATGTGTACGGTCGGGTCACGAAAATCCGGATTTTCCAAGGACAGAAATTGAAAAAAACTACGAAGGCCAGACAAACTTCTGGCCTGGCTGCTGGCTTCAATACCCAAATCATGCATCACCTTGAAAAAATCAAGGATGTGATTTTCTTGTACCTCTATGGGGAGCATGGCGTCAAGCTTTTGATCGGTCAAAAATTGGGCGAATTTCGAGACATCATGCACATACCCGCTGTTGGAATGGGCAGAAAGGCCACGCTCAATCTTCAAATAATTACCAAAAGCTTGGATTTCCGTTGACCACATGAATGCAATATTGCTATATTCCTGTAAATTTAGGCTAAATTTGAAATATAGCACATCCATTGAACCATGGTACGGAAAAAGATATTAATCCTGAACGGTCCTAATTTGAATTTATTAGGCAAACGTGAACCCGAAATTTACGGTCACCAAACCTTCGAACAGTTCTTGGAAATTCTAACGGAGAAATTTAAAGACAGTTTGGAGATTTCGTACTTCCAATCCAACGAGGAAGGTGCGATGATCAATAAGCTACACGAAGTAGGTTTTTCTTACGATGGCATCATCTTAAACGCGGGAGGCTATACACATACCTCCATTGCGATTGCGGATGCGGTGGCCGCGATTAAAACACCTGTTATCGAGGTGCATATTTCGAATGTACATGCACGTGAGGCATTCCGTGGCCACAGTTATTTAAGCCCGAATTGCAAAGGAATCATCGTAGGATTCGGCCTACGAGGATATGAATTAGCGTTAACGTCTTATTGCTAAACGATGCTTTCATTTTACCCAGGTCCCTCCAAGGTTCATCCGGAGGCGTTGGATTTTATCCGAGACGCCTTTGACCAGGGTATTATCAGCATTAACCACCGTAGTACTCGTTTCGAGGCGCTCCTAAAAGACACCTTAGAGATACTCCATGAGAAATGGAATATACCTTCGGATTATACGATTTATTTCGTTTCATCGGCCACCGAGGCTTGGGAAATTGTCGCTCAGTCTTTTATTGAAAAGCAATCCTTACACCTCTACAATGGGGCTTTTGGAAAAAAATGGGCGCATTATACAAAGCAAATTTTTCCAAATGCACGATCCATTGAATTTGATGCGCAGCAATCCTTGGGTGAAATTTCGTTGCCAAATCTTTCTGATATCGATACCATCTGTTTGGTTCAAAGTGAAACCTCCAACGGAACGGGGCAAGCTATTCAACGAAGTTGTTACGAGGATGCCTTAATTGCCGTCGACGCCACTTCATCCATGGGAGGCATTGAGTTGGCCTGGGAAGAAGCCGATGTTTGGTTGGCCTCCGTCCAAAAATGCATGGGAATACCCGCGGGACTTGGCATCATGATTTGTTCCCCTAAGGCTTTGGAGCGAGCTAATCAATTAGGCCATAAAGGACACTACAACGATATTTTGCTAATGGAGGAAAACCGAAAGCGTTTTCAAACTCATTATACACCGAATGTTTTAGGCATTTATGTGCTTAACCGACTGACGCACAACTTACCCAATATCCGAATCACCCATCAAAAAACGTTGGAGAAAATGGCGATTTGGGAGGAGTATTGGAAAAAAGATACACACTGGGGATTGGAATGCTTAATTGAAAAACCAGAGTTGAGATTACCTACGGTACTCGCATTAAAAGGTTCACCCGAGCAGATTAAAAAAATTCAAGCGCATTGTTTGAAGGCCGAAATTGAACTCGGAAAAGGCTATGGCGATTGGCAATCCACGACGGTACGAATCGCAAATTTTCCGAGTCATACGATGAACGATATTGAGACACTCATAAATCAACTAGACCATGAACTTTAACTTTAAGGAAATTTTATCGTCTTCACTGATCTTGTTTTCGGTGATTGATATATTAGGTTCCATCCCCATCATCATCGACTTACGCAAGAAAAATGGGAATATTCATGCGGAGCAAGCAACCTTGGTTTCGGGTTTGATTATGATTGGATTCTTCTTTGCCGGAAAATTGATTCTTCGTTTTTTCGGAGTCGATACGAATTCTTTTGCGATGGCGGGTGCCTTAATCATTTTTTTGATTGGTTTGGAGATGACCTTAGGACGTAATATTTTCAAATCGGAAGAGGTTCAAGAAGGTTCCGCTCACAGTATTGTGCCCTTAGCCTTTCCGATTATTGCGGGGGCGGGTACGATGACAACGCTTATCTCGCTGAAATCACAATTCGAAGAGGAAAATATCATGATCAGTATTCTCATCAACCTGATTTTTATCTACATCGTATTACGATCGAGTGTCTGGATTGAAAATAAATTAGGCAATGCCGGAACGCAGGTTTTACGAAAAGTATTTGGTGTTATTTTGATAGCGATTGCAATCAAGATCTTTAAAACACGTCTGGGTTAATGGCTAAAAAACAGAAATATTATGTGATTTGGGAGGGACATCAAAAAGGCATTTTTGATACTTGGGCCGAAACGGAAAAAAACATCAAAGGTTTTCCAAATGCCCAGTACAAATCCTTTGAATCCCGTGCCGAAGCCGAGGCCGCATCCAAGAAGAATTATTGGGCCAGCATAAATCCTAAATCGACTAAAACACTAAAGCCATCGGGCATAGCCGGCCAATTCATCATACCGAGTATCTCCGTTGATGCTGCCTGCGCTGGAAATCCCGGTATTCTAGAATACCAAGGGGTGAATACAGCCACCAAAGAAGTGCTCTTTAAACGGGGCCCATTACCTGTTGGAACCGTTAATTTAGGGGAATTTCTAGCCATTGTTCACGGGCTCTCCTATTTGAAAAAACTCGATTGTCCATTTCCCCTGTATTCGGATTCCAGAACGGCAATCGCCTGGGTGCGCAACAAAGCCATCAAGACGAATTTGGAGCGCAATGCATCGACGGCTGAGTTATTCGAGCTCGTCGACCGAGCTATCGAATGGCTAAAAACGAATAGCTACACGACCAAAATCTTAAAGTGGGAGACTGAGGATTGGGGTGAAAATCCGGCAGACTATGGCCGAAAATAGATCCATTTTTCAGTTCAAACAATTCGCTTTGGCCCATGGAAAACCCGGGCTTAAAATTACAACTGAAGCATGTTTGTTTGGGGCGTGGTCGGGAAAATTCCCCCAGCAAAACACCTTGGACATCGGGACGGGTTGTGGTTTATTGATTGGTATGCTGGCACAGGCTTACTCTACCTCTCACTTTACGGGGATTGAAATTCAAGCGGACGTAGCCGAGCTTGCTCAAGAAAATATGAGCGCATTGGCTAATCCCAAAATTCAAATCAAGACCCTTGCGTTAAGCGACTATCAATCAATCCATGATTTCATCATTTGCAATCCACCCTTTTTCATCAATCACCTGAAAAATTCAGATGCGTCGAAAAACCTGGCCATGCACAGCGATACGCTAAGTCCGGAAGAATTGGCCAATGGAATACGAAGAAATTTGAAGGTAGATGGAAAATTTGCGGTACTCTATCCTCCAGTTGGGATGAAACAGTTCGAAGAAGCTGCGTTAGAAAATGGACTTTATCTGAATGAAATTTGTGAGGTAAAACACCAAGCTAACCACGAAACGCTACGAATAATGGCCCAAGGTTCATTTCAAAAAAGTGAAATAAAAACCGAAACGATATGCATCCAAGACCTTGATGGAACATATTCCAGAGAATTCACCGACTTATTAAAACCATACTATTTGATATTCGACTGATATTATCCGTTGAAATTTGTATTTTTGTTTGTTTGACGCCCCACTATGTTGCAGATATCCATTGTCGTACCTCTTTATAACGAAGCTGAATCGCTTCCAGAACTTTGTTCTTGGGTGGATCAGGTCATGCAAAAAAATCAATTCTCGTATGAAATGATTTTTGTCAATGATGGCAGCAAGGATAGCTCCTGGCAGGTAATTCAAGACTTATCCAAGCAATATTCCACAATCAAGGGTATTTCATTTGCTCGTAATTACGGTAAATCAGCGGCTTTGCATGAGGGTTTTCAAAAAGCCAGCGGTCAAGTGGTGATTACCATGGATGCCGACTTACAGGATTCGCCGGACGAAATTCCTGAATTGTATCGCATGATTACGCAAGATGGATATGATTTAGTGTCTGGATGGAAACAAAAACGCTTTGATCCGATTTCAAAAACCATCCCGACTAAACTTTACAACGCAGCCACGCGCGCGCTGTCAGGCGTTAAATTGAATGACTTTAACTGTGGTTTAAAGGCTTATAAATTGGAGGTTGTCAAGACCATCAAACTCTACGGTGAAATGCATCGTTACATTCCCGTACAAGCGAAATGGAATGGATTTACCAAAATTGGTGAGAAAGTTGTTCAACACCAAGCACGTAAATATGGCGTAACTAAGTTCGGCTTAGAGCGCTTTTTATATGGTTTTTTAGACTTATTGTCCATCACGTTTGTACAGACATTTGGCAAGCGACCTATGCACCTATTTGGTAGCCTGGGGATTTTATCCTTCTTCTCGGGAACGGTCATCACGCTTTGGCTAATTGGCGAAAAACTGTACAACATCGCGAATAATTTTAAGTATCGGAATGTCACTGACAACCCCTTGTTCTTCTTGGCCTTAGTGGCCATAATTTTAGGGGTTCAATTATTCGTAGCCGGATTCTTGGGCGAATTGCTCATCACGAATTCCGACAAAACTACTCAATACCAAATCAAGGAAGAAATTGCCTAATGTTACAAGAAAATGACCTTAGCTGGCTCAGTCGGTCCGAACTCTTAATCGGAGCCGAAGGAATCCAAAAACTTCAACGTGCCCATGTTTTAATTGTTGGCCTCGGTGGCGTCGGATCCTTTGCCGCCGAATTCATCGCACGTTCCGGAGTAGGAACCATGACCATCGTGGATGGAGACGTGGTCGACCCTACCAACCGGAATCGCCAATTGCCCGCATTAGCTACAAACCATGGCGTTTCAAAAGCCAAAATCATGGCCGAACGCTTATTAGCCATCAACCCTGCTTTAAATCTGACGAGCATTGAAACTTTTTTGAGTCCGGAAGCGGCCAAAGAATTGCTTGAAAATACGCGTTTCGATTATGTCATGGATTGCATCGATTCGGTGACCCCAAAAATTACTTTATTAAAGACCGCTTATGATTTAGGCTAC
>JBJTMZ010000319.1:0-11767 GCA_046073805.1 Aquirufa sp. | reverse complement strand
ATTTATAGCCAACAGGCCCGTAATTACGCAACGAGTTTATTTTTTACCACGGCTTCCAATTATTTGTTTTGGCTTTTAGTTATCAAACGCGATGGCGAATTAAATCGTAACGCAAAATATTTGGCATTGTGGGTGCTTGCGTCATTGGGTGCCTTGTTTAGTACATACCTGACGGCTCTCGCATTAGTAGGTCAATTTATTTATCTCGTCTTTTTTGTTCGTGATAAATCGATTTGGATTCGTATGAGCTCCCGACTAGTGATTGTACTTTTGCCCTTTATTGCTTGGTTTGTTTGGGGCCCTGCTCGGTATTTCATGGATTTTCAGGCGAATGCCGCTGATCAATTATTGACTTACATTAAGAAAAATGGCGAAGTGCCGGGTTGGCTAGAGTTTGCTTCGCCATCGAACCTATTCAAACGAACAGTTTCGATTGTTTCAGATCATTTTTTCTGGACCAACGATTTGTACAACAAGCATGGATATAAGATTGGAAGTATTCTGCTACTTATTTTCTTGTTTTTAGTTTTCCAATGGATTAAGTCATTGGATAAGGCCGCTCGTGGCGTATATGTGTTCGGGATCATTCAAATCGGATTGCCTGTATTGTTTTTATTCGCGGCTGCAGTGAATGCCGGAACTACCTCTGGTTTCTTCTTGCGCTACGCATGTTTTGGGCTACCCTTTGGGATATTTCTTTCAGTTGGCCTATTTCAGTATTTTCTCAGCCAAGCCATTTGGTATCGAATATTTGCCTGTCTGTTCTTGCTCGCTCAAACCTATCAGTTAGTGCAATTATTCACGCCCTTGTATTCAGACCAAAAGCAAAAATATACCTTTTCTGTTGGACGAGGACCCAATCCATATCCCATCATTGCAGCAAGGATTCAGGTAAAATATCAGCAAGGGGACACGATCGTATATCCTTCTTCCAAAGCCAATCTGCTCGATTCCAAATACTTACGAAACTTGGTCATCGATCCATTGGATGCGCAGAATGTGAATCTTTATTTGAACGAGACGGACTCGTTCATTCAGCGAGTGGATCCCTACATGCAAGATTCAGTTCTTTTGAAACGGAAAAACGGACAAGTCGAAGTTCTTTTTGATTTTAAGAAAGGTAAATACAGGTACTGATGCACTCGAAGAAAATCCTTGTTGCCTATGGAATTGTCTCAATCGTCGAATTGGCGATGGCTCATTCTTCCGTTCGCTATGTGACGAAACCCTTGTTGATGATTTTGTTGGCTGCCTATGTATATGCGGACCATTTGAATTTAAAGTCTCAAAGTATCTTGCTTTTTACCTTATTGTTTGCTTGGCTAGGTGATGTTTTTCTCCTTGTTCCGGGGATTAATCCTTTGTTTTTCCAGTTAGGCCTCGCCTCTTTTTTGATGATGCAAATTGCCTACATTCGTCAGTTTATTGGATTGGGGGCATTGAAATGGTCTTGGTTTTTGGTACCTGTACTTTTGTATGTAATTGGCTTTTTGACTTATTTATACCCCTTGCTACCCGCAGCACTCGTGGGCCCTGTGGTAGTTTATGCCCTCGCGCTGGGTTCGATGTTGTATTTTGCTTTTCAATTGCGGGTTTCGGCACTGACATTGGGAGCTGTTTTATTTGTTCTATCAGACAGCTTATTAGCTTTTGCCAAGTTTAAATTTGAATATCCTTGGAATTCATTCGCGGTCATGTCTACTTATATCCTTGCTCAATTGCTACTCATTCAGGCATTGTGTAAATTGCATGCTCAGCGATAATTTCAGATGCTCATGGATGCTCAAGTTCTCAATCAATTAGCGACAAAATTACAGGGTGCCTTGCATACGGATTCCGTCATGCGAACCTTGTATGCCACAGATGCGTCCGCATACCGTGAGATGCCTTTGGGTGTCGCCATCCCTGAAACGATTCATGATATTGAGACCTTGATTCAATTCGCAGACCAACAGCAGATTCCCTTAATTCCTAGAACAGCGGGCACATCTTTGGCAGGTCAGGTAGTTGGGAATGGTCTGGTCGTTGATGTATCTAAGCATTTTAACAGGATTCTAGAGGTTAATGTAGCGGAATCGTACGTTTGGGTCGAACCCGGTGTTGTTCGTGATGTGTTGAATGTTGAGCTGAAAAAGCATGGTTTGTTTTTTGGTCCCGAAACCTCCACAGCCAATCGTGCGATGATTGGAGGGATGTTGGGGAACAATTCCTGTGGGTCAAATTCTGTTGTTTACGGTTCCACCCGTGATCATGTGTTGGAAGTGGAAGGTTATCTTTCCGATGGTACTTTCGTACACTTTAAATCCGAGGACCCACATCAAACGGTTCAAACGCTGCAACCCGGCTCACGCCTGCATAACATTTATGCTCATACGATTGCTGCTTTATCTAATCCGGTCAATCAAAAAAATATTCAGTCTGAGTTTCCAAAACCTTCGATTAAGCGTCGGAATACAGGTTATGCCGTCGACATGCTTTTAAACTCAGACGCCTTTATTCCAGGTCAAGCGCCTTTTAATTTTTGTGCACTTTTATCTGGATCCGAAGGAACGCTGTGTTTTGCAACGCGGATTAAATTGCATGTGGACCCATTGCCTCCGGCACATCTAGGATTGGTTTGTGCCCATTTTAATACGATTGATGAGGCCTTGCGTGCTAACCTAATCGCCCTGCGTTTCAATCCATCTGCGTCTGAGTTGATGGACCATTACATATTAGAATGTACCAAGGCTAATGCCGAACAAAGTCAAAATCGTTTCTTCGTCGAAGGAGATCCTGGAGCAATCCTTGTCGTCGAATTACGTTCAGATAACGCAGAAGACTTGGCCAAACAAGCCAAGGCAGTCGAGGAGGCTATGTTGGCCGAAAACCTCGGTTATCATTTCCCTTTTGTAACAGGCGGTGATGTGAAGAAAGTTTGGGATCTGCGAAAAGCTGGTTTGGGGCTTTTGTCGAATCTTCCTGGGGACGAAAAGGCCGTGGCAGTGATCGAAGACACGGCGGTCGATGTGAATGATTTGCCGGCCTTTATTGCTGAGTTTAACGAGATTTTATCTGCGAACAATTTATACTGTGTGCATTATGCGCATGCCGGTTCAGGTGAATTGCATTTGCGCCCAATCATTAATTTAAAGACCGAGGAAGGTCATAAACAATTCCGTCATATTGCGGAGGAAATCGCCCGCTTGGTCAAAAAATACCAAGGATCCCTATCAGGAGAGCATGGCGATGGCCGTTTGCGTGGGGAGTTTATCCCTTGGATGGTGGGCGATGCCAATTATCAATTGATGCGTGAATTGAAATCTTGGTGGGATCCGAAAGGAATTTTTAACCCCAACAAGATTGTGGATACGCCACCGATGGATACATTTTTGCGTTATGAGGCGGGCCAACAAACACCTGAATTTCAAACGGCATTTCGTTACCACGATCAGGATGTTTTGCAACATGCCGAGCAGTGTAATGGTTCAGGCGACTGTCGGAAAACGCCTGTTTCCGGAGGAACGATGTGTCCGTCCTTCATGGCTACGCGCAATGAAAAGGAAACAACTCGCGCGCGTGCGAACATCCTACGTGAGTTCTTGACCCGTTCAACAAAACCCAACCGATTTGATCACCATGAGATCAAAGAGGTGATGGATTTATGTTTGGCATGTAAGGGTTGTAAAGCAGAATGTCCGTCAAATGTCGATGTGGCTAAATTAAAGATGGAGTTCTTGTATCAATACCAAAAGGAAAATGGAACACCGATTCGCAGTCGCCTAATTGGTCATTTTGCGACGATTTCATCCATCGCATCCAAGGTACCTTTCTTGTATAACTTGGTGATGGGTACGCCTGTTTTTCGTCGGATAGCCAACCGTGTTGTTGGTTTCCATCCAGATCGCACCATGCCTTTGTTGGCGAAGCAAACGCTTTGGTCTTGGTTGAAGGGGCGTAAATCCATTCAGTCTACGAAGGCGGTTTACTTGTTTGTCGATGAGTTTACCAATTTCAATGATGTGGAAGTAGGTCGTAAAGCCGTTTTGTTGCTAGAAGCGTTGGGTTACGAGGTCCGCACCTTATCGCATCCCATTTCCGGCCGTTCGTTTTTATCCAAAGGGATGTTAGATGAGGCGCGAAAATTAGCCCAGGCGAATGTGGAATTATGGTCAAATTTAATCAGTGAAAATATTCCACTGGTGGGAATAGAGCCATCAGCTATTTTGACTTTCCGAGATGAATATCCAGATTTAGTTTCGGAAGCTTGGTTAGCGAAGTCGAAAGAATTAAGCAAGCATGTGTTGCTTTTAGAGGAATTCATTGCGCGGGAGGCGGATGCTAAACGCATTGATCCTAAACTATTTGCGACGGATAAAAAACTATTAAAGCTCCATGGGCATTGCCAACAAAAATCAATGAGCTCCTTGGTGGCAGCTAAAAAAGCCTTGTCTTTGCCGGAAAATTTTGAGGTACAATTAATCCCATCGGGATGCTGTGGAATGGCGGGTTCTTTTGGTTATGAGAAGGAACACTACGATTTATCGATGCAGATTGGGGAATTGGTTTTATTTCCAACGGTGCGTTCTCAGCCGGCCGAGGTAGAAATTGTGGCATCCGGAACGAGTTGTCGGCATCAAATCCACGACGGTACGCAACGCCACGCGAAGCATACCGCCGAGATCTTATTTGAGGCCTTGGCTTAGAATTTCCAACGAACAAAAGCCTCCATGGCTTCATATTCCGCTAAACCGAGTGCATTGTAGATTTGAGCAGTGCCTCGGTTTCGTTCTTCTGCCCGTTGCCAGAACTCTCTTGAATCCTCACCTTGGAAGACAACACCGTCCTTTTGAGATTGGTGCTTGAAGATACCCATCCGTTTCTTGAATACTTGATCAGGCGACATCGGAACCGCCATTTCAATTTGATCGATATCCCATTCTGCCCAGGCGCCTTTGTATAGCCATACCCAGCAATTTTTCATGTATTCACGATGTTTCAATCGTTGGATGGCCTCGAAAATGGCATCCAAACAAACCTTGTGCGTTCCATGGGGATCCGCTAAATCACCTGCGGCATAGATTTGATGCGGCTGTACTTCTTCGATGATATCCATAATGAGTTGGATATCTGCTTCTCCGATTGGTTTCTTGCGGATGGTACCCGTCTCGTAGAAGGGCATGTTGAGGAAGTGGGCATTTTCTTTTTTAATGCCGACGAACCGACAGGTATTTTTGGCTTCCCCTTGTCGGATCAGACCTTTAATTTCACGCACCGAAGGGATGTCCAACTCGGAATCTTTTTTGTTCTTCAGGAACTTGACAGCTTCTTTGTAGATTTTATTGGCTTTTGCGTTGGAGCTTTCAAACTTTTCGTTGAAATCGACGACGAACTCTGCGAACCGTAGCGCTTCGTCATCTGCCACCGCAATATTTCCGGATGTTTGATAAACGACATGCACATCATGTCCCTGATCATGTAAGCGCTGGAAAGTTCCACCCATGGAGATAATGTCGTCGTCCGGATGGGGGCTGAAAATGATTACTTTCTTTTTGGCAGGGAAGGCACGCTCCGGACGGTGCGTATCGTCTGCGTTGGGTTTTCCACCGGGCCATCCCGTAATCGTGTGTTGTAAATAGTTAAAGACTTCAATATTGATGTCGTAGGCTTGTCCGTAAAGCGATAGAAGATCCGACATTCCGTGTTCATTGTAGTCCTTGCTCGTTAGCTTTAGAACGGGTTTGCCTAAATGAAGCGAGAGATGTGTGACGGCTTTCTTAATCATATTGCGGTCCCAGTTAACGGAATCTACGAGCCATGGGGTCTTGATTCGAGTTAGAAGGGATGCGGCGGTTTCGTCTAATATGAAGAGGGTATTAGGATGTTGCTGCAAATAAGATGCAGGGATATCGGATGTGATGGGACCTTCAACGGCCTTGGCCACGCTTTGCGCTTTATGTTCTCCCCAAGCAAGCAATACAATTCGTTTAGCTTGCATGATTTTATCAATACCTAATGTGATTGCGCGTTTAGGAACTTTTTCGAGTCCACCAAAGTCGATAGCAGCATCTATTTTGGTTGTGATATCCAAAGTCATCAAACGCGTTTTGGAATTAATGACGGAGCCTGGCTCGTTGAATCCGATGTGTCCGTTCCGACCGATTCCGAGTAGGTAAAAATCAAATCCTCCTAATTTTTCAATTTTCGCTTCGTACTCCCGGCAGAATTCAGGGATCTTCTCGATAGTTAATGTTCCATCGGGTATGTGGTAATTTGTTACCGGTATATCGATGTGATCAAAGAGTTGTTCGCGCATGAAGCGGACATAACTTTGGATGGAGTCTGGTTCCATGGGGTGATACTCGTCCAGATTGAAGGTATATACGTTTTTGAAGCTTAGACCATCTTCCTTATGAAGTCGGATCAGTTCTTGGTACACCTTTTTGGGGGATGAACCGGTTGCCAAGCCCAGGACAGTTGGCTTTTTAGCTTGGTTATTTTGACGAATGAGCGCTGCGATTTCGTTGGCAACGGCTTTTGAGGCTTTTTCGGAGTCGTCGAAAATCTGGGTGGGGATTCGCTCGAAGCTGATAGCTTGTTCCATAGTAATTGATGTTAGGAGTTTTTGGCTGATACCACGATAAAATCGAGTTCGAGGGTATCAAATATGCGTAAGATGGTTTTGATGGCGGGGTTTCCTTTTCCCATTTCGATGGAGTGAATGGTTTTGATGGCTACTCCACTTTGGGCACTTAGTTCGTCCTGTTTGAGATGCAAGGCATTTCGTTTTTCACGAATGATTTGGCCAAAAATTGTTAAGTCCATTGAATAGGTTTATTTCAACAAATATATAAAACAAATTGATTTTAAAATATTTTCGGTAATATGTTACTGATGTGATTAAAAATTATTCAATTTTTTGATAATATGATAAGCGGGAAACCTTTTGGCTTTTTTGGTAGTTATCTTTGTGTTTTCGTTGTTAATATGATGTGTATAAAAAGAATTGCTCTCCTGTTGTTGATGCTATTTCCTACCCTCTTGTTTGCCCAAAAGGCAACCATAAGCGGTTATGTGAAGGATGCCTCAAATGGTGAGGGCCTAATCGGTGCGAGTATTTATATCAAAGAATTGAAGGTTGGGAATGTAACCAATACCTATGGTTTTTACAGTTTATCTGTTCAGCCTGGCGAATTTACCTTGGTATTTTCTTCCGCGGGTTTTGCGAAACAGGAGAAGAGGGTGACTTTTTCCGGGAAAAACCAAACCTTGAATATTGAGATGAAGGGGGAGAGCAATGAGTTGGCCGAGGTACGGGTCACGGCTAAGGCAGTAGATGAAAATGTGAAAGGGATTGAGATGTCGGTGAATAAAATTGACATCAAAACCATTCGGAAGATTCCAGCCTTGTTGGGCGAGGTTGATTTAGTCCGAGCGATTCAGTTGTTGCCAGGCGTTTCGACGGTAGGCGAAGGAGCTTCCGGCTTTAATGTTCGAGGCGGTGGAGTGGATCAAAACTTGGTATTATTAGACGATGCTCCTGTTTACAATTCGTCTCACTTGTTTGGATTCTTTTCGGTCTTTAATCCAGATGCGGTGAAGGATGTCAAGTTATTTAAGGGGGGTATTCCTTCTCAATATGGTGGTCGTGTTTCATCGATTCTTGATGTGAAAATGAAAGAGGGGAATGCGAAAAAATTAGAGGTAAACGGGGGAATTGGGGTTATCTTTTCGCGTTTGTCGATCGAGGCGCCCTTAATTAAGGATAAAGCATCCTTCATTGTTGCAGCTCGTCGTTCCTACATTGATATTTTGGCGAAACCTTTTTTGACGGGAAATAATGCCGATGCAGCCTTTAATTTTTATGATCTGACGGCGAAGGTGAACTATAACATTGATACGAAAAACACCGTTTTCTTGTCGGGCTATTTCGGTCGGGACGTGTTTGGTACAGGTTTTGGTTTCAATTGGGGGAATAGTACGATATCGGCACGTTGGAATCACGTATTCTCGAATAAATTGTTCTTGAATGCGACGACGTTTTATTCGAATTATGATTATTTATTGGATTCCGATTTGAAAAATAAGCGACCTTCGGATGCCTTTCGTTGGACATCGAACATCGTAAATTTAAGTTTCAAGCTGGATTTTACCTATTATTTGACGCCGGATAATACGCTGACATTTGGTGCTCAGGTCTTATCCTATCAGTTTTCGCCCGGGAAAGCAACGGCTTCCTCGAATGGTGCAGTTCGGAGCTTTGGACAAGCGGATAAGAGTGGGATGGAACTGTCGGCTTATGTAGGGGATGAGTGGAAAATTAGTCCGCGTATCTCAGTTCAATATGGTGTGAGATATTCGAACTACGATTATAAGAGCGATGATGGAGTATATTATGAGCGAATTGCCGTGCCTACGAGTATTGAAAACCCCACGGGTTTTACCTTGAAACCGGTTCAAGTTTCGCCAACGAGTTCGGTGGCAAATTATGGAAATTGGGAGCCTCGTTTTGCGTTGAATTTAAAGGTAGGCGAGAATTCTTCTTTCAAAGCCTCCTATAACCGTTTAGCGCAATATGTGCATTTGATGTCTAATACGGCGGCATCTACGCCATTGGATGTTTGGACTCCTTCTACGAATAACATTAAGCCGCAAATTGCGGATCAAGTGGCCCTAGGCTTGTTTAAAAATTTAGGGGAGGGTGGTAATGATTATGAAACATCTGTAGAGGTGTATTACAAAGAAATGCAGAATCAAATTGATTATGCAGACCGTGCGAATTTGTTCTTGAACCCATTGTTTGAGAAGGATTTATTGTTTGGGAAGGGGCGTGCTTATGGTCTTGAGTTATATTTGAAGAAGAATGTGGGAAAATTAACGGGTTGGGCAAGCTATACTTTGGCTCGCTCGGAGCGATTAATTGAGGGGCTCAATAACAATGATTGGTACGTCAATCGGTATGATCGAACGCATACCTTTAATTTGGTCGGCCAATATGCTTTGTCGGAAAAATGGTCATTCGGAGCCAATTTTGCTTACATCACCGGTGTTCCTTATTCAATTCCATCCCAGAAATATATCTATGAAGGGGTAGCTTATCCTCAAACCGTTCCTGGGACGAGGGGAAATATCCGCGTGCCTGATTATCATCGTTTGGACGTTTCGGCTACGAAGAAAAATAAAAAAGCTTTGTTTGGAAAAGGCTCGTCGGAGTGGGTGTTCTCGGTGTATAATTTATACAATCGCAAGAATCCATTCTCCATTTACACGCAGCCCAATGCGGACAATACGTTAAAAACGGAAGCAGTTCAATTATCTATTATTGGTTCTTTTGTTCCTGCGGTCACCTATAATTTTACATTTTAAGATGCGCTATTTACTCGTTTTATTTTCGATGTTTCTATTCGCTTGTGAGGAGGTTGTGACCTTGCAAAGTCCGAAATCGGATCGCTATTTGGTTGTTGAAAGTACCTTGACCAATTTGCCAGGTCCACAAAAAATCATCTTGACACAATCACAGGATTATTTTGATAACACCAACCCACCGGCGATTAAGGGCGCTGAGGTGATTGTTCGGGATGATGCATCCAATGAATTTAAGTTTGTCGAGAGTGCGGATACGCCCGGTACCTATGTTTGGGTTCCCAATGCTAATAAACCTATATTTGGGCAAGTGGGGCGAACCTACCAATTGACGATCAAGGCGGGTTCAGATAGCTTTATCGCTTCCGCTAAGATGAATCCCGTACCCCCAATTGATTCGATTGCTTACAAGAAGGCAACAGCTAATCCGCGTCAATCGGGTGAAGGAAAACCGAAGGAGGGTTATGAGGCGCGTTTCTTTGGAAATGATTTAGTCGGAGAAGGTAGCTGTTATCGTTTGAAGTTTTACAAGAATGGAAAGTTGTTTAACGCTCCTTCCAATTTGGTCGTTTTTTATGATTCGGCTTTGCAGAAGGTTTCTGGAACCGATGGGTTGATGTTTAATTTACCGATTCGCGCGTCCATCAATCCGGAATTATATGAGGCGAATGATAAGGTCAAGGTAGAATTATACTCCATCACGCTGGATCAATTTAGTTTCTACTCGCAGGCACGATTGGAATTGAATAATGCGGGTTTGTTCTCCAGACCTGCGGCCAATATACCGACCAACCTGAAGAACACGAATGCTTCGTCTAAACTTCAGGGAGCTGGCTGGTTTGGTGTTTCGGCAGTATCTTCTTTGGAAGTGGTTATCGATCCGGCCAAAGCACGTAAAGGGAGTGATTTACCTTAAGATTTATTCAAAATTAATCAATAAGGTTACCGTGTGGGTGCGCAAACCATTCAGGTTTGAGTAGGCACCTGCAACCGATGGGGGAACATAGAGATTTAGCAGCCCATGAGAGAAGCGAATCTCTGGCGTAAATTTGAAAAATTGAAAGTATTGTTCGAGGCCAAAACCGTATTCCAAGGAAAGGTCGACAGTGTTTGCACTTAGGGCTGTACTTTTTTTCTTGACATTGGCTTCAATTCCTAATTTCGTTCCGGCCAAAACATACATACGGTGGTTTTTTCGTCGAACGGATCTTAATTTCAATAAAACGGGAATTTCAAGCCAGGTAGATTCACGCCACAAAGGATTGTTGGGCTCACTTTTAAATTGAATTTCACGTTCGTATAAGGCGATATTTATGCCCGATTTAATTTCCCAATGTTTATCAAATGCGTAGTTTACTAGGCCTCCGATTTGAAATCCAAAATTTCGAGGGGAGCGAACGGAATCAACGTCACCATAGAGGGCTCTGTCTGCTTGTAGGGAGTAATTTGAGGAAGCAAACCCGAATAAAAATCCAAAGTGGACGGGTTTTTCGTCGTAATATTCATGAAATATACGGGTGTATTTGGTATGCTGCCCCCATGATTGGAAGACAAACAATATCAAACACAGAGTACCTATATTTTTAACTATCCGCACGCTTATTTTGCTTTTTGACCGAGGTAGATGGAACAAATCCCACCTGTCATCGGAATCCATTGCGTATTGCTAAATCCACAATGTTCGTAAATTTTGATAAAATCTTGGCCATCCGGAAATGCTTGAACGGACTCAGGCAAGTACGTATAAGCCGAAGAATCCTTCGAGATTAATTTACCCAAAAGCGGTAAACAATAGCGCGAATAGAATCCATACAATTGCTTCATGGGGAATTTTTTGGGATTCGAGAATTCCAAAATGAGGCAATAACCTCCCGGTTTCAAAACACGGAACATATCTTTCAAGCCTTTCTCCAAGGTTTCGTAATTACGTACTCCAAAACTAACGGTGATGGCATCAAAACTATTGTCGGAGAACGGAAGTTTTTCCGAATCGCCCAATTGCAAGGTAATCTTATCCTCCAACCCCATTTTCTTGATTTTCTCTTTTCCGAAGGCCAACATGCCTTCTGAGATATCTACGCCGACGATCTTATCTGGGTTGATTTTCAGGGCTTCAATGGCAAAGTCGCCCGTACCTGTCGCAATATCTAAGACTTTCTTGATTCCCTTGTTTTGGAGAAGTTTGATAGCCTTTTTTCGCCAAATAATGTCAATTCCACCGCTTAATAAATGATTCAAGAAATCATATTTATGGGAAATGGAATTGAACATGTCGGCGACCTGCTCTTTTTTACCTTTGTTTTGATTTTTGTAGGGAACGACCATAGCATTGATTGATTTGCGTAAGTCTAACGATGTGCTTAGGCAAATTGTTTAGGCAAAAATACCAATTTTATTTGGTTTAATGGGGCGCCATGCTGAAAAT
>JBJTMZ010000318.1:0-6444 GCA_046073805.1 Aquirufa sp. | reverse complement strand
ACCTGTGGTGCGTGTGAATTCACGTGACTTGCCATTGCCTTATGCGCCTACGTTAATCGAGGAAATTTTACCGAACGTCGCTCGTACGATTGATGCGGTGAAGACGGTGATGTATCGGAAATAAGTAGTCAGTAGTCAGTAGTCAGTAGTTTGTTGATTCTAGTTTAAGATAAAAAAGCCCTACTCGGAATTCCAAGTAGGGCTTTTTTGTAGCCTTTATTTTCATAACTGTCTACTGACCACTGTCTACTGACTACTGGTTACAACACATAAATAAACCTCGAGCCATCCACATCAATTCCCTCCAACTTCACACGACCTTTACGAGATTCTAATAATTCGGCAGCTTCTTTTGGGTTATTGACAACCTTATCGTTAATCTTGGTGATGATGGATCCTTTTGATAAACCATACATTTCCAAACGACCGTCTGGTGAAACCTCAATCACTTTCACACCTGTGCTTACATTGAATTTCTCTTTGTCTGAACTACTCAATGCACCAAATTTAGCTCCTAAGAATTCTGATTTGAATGATTCTCCCGCTTCGCTTTTTACAATGGATGTGTTACCATCTTTGTTTTTCAGCGTAACCGTGAAATCTTTGCTTTGACCATCGCGGTTTACGGTCACGTTCAGGGTTTCTCCTGGACGCTTACGACCTACGATTTCCATCAATTTAGCCGTTGTTTTTGTCTCAATGCCGTCGATTTTAGTGATTACGTCATTGATTTTGATTCCGGCTGTTTTCGCTGCAGAATTCTCAGAGAAGCCACCTACGTAGACCCCCGTATTAACTTTTAGGTCTTTTTCTTCCACTAGTTTGGCATTGACCTCCATAATGCTTACGCCCAAAAAGCCACGCTGAACATTGCCGTATTTGATTAAATCAGCAGACACTTTCTTCACGATACTTACGGGAACTGCAAAAGAATATCCTGCAAATTGTCCGGTACGGGAATAAATGGCCGTATTGATGCCCACGAGCTCTCCTTTCAAATTTACCAATGCACCTCCTGAATTACCTGGATTTACCGCAGCGTCTGTTTGAATAAAAGATTCCAAGGGGTTCGCGGCACGATCTTCGTTGCGATCGATGATATTCTGACGACCTTTTGCCGAAACGATACCTGCAGTGACCGTAGATTCCAAATTAAATGGATTTCCCACGGCAAGTACCCATTCCCCCACCTTTAAGGCATCTGAGTCGCCGAATGTCATGAAAGGAAGATCGCTCGCTTTGATTTGAATCACTGCTAAATCCGACGATGGATCTGTTGAGATGACCTTTGCCTTGAACTCACGCTTGTCATTTAAAATGACCGAAATTTCGGAGGCATCTTCCACCACGTGATTATTTGTAACGATGTATCCATCGGCGCTGATAATTACCCCTGAACCCGACGCTTCTGCTTGTTGGGGTGCTTGCC
This sequence comes from Aquirufa sp., assembly GCA_046073805.1. Taxonomy (GTDB): domain Bacteria; phylum Bacteroidota; class Bacteroidia; order Cytophagales; family Spirosomataceae; genus Aquirufa. The sequence goes on along the minus strand of JBJTMZ010000318.1, from coordinate 5,015 downwards.
GACGACCTCCGCCGCCAAACGGATCGCCAAATCCGCCAAACAAATCATCAAAAGGACTTGAATATTGACGTTGTCTTTGCTCCATCTTGGTCTTGATGTGTACAACCGCTGGCGTTGATTTTTCAGCCGCGTAGGTGAATTCACCTGGAGATCCCGCAGCTGTAATGTTTGAAACATTGGATGAGAAAGCGGATGGAGAATCGCTGAAATTCGTTTGATTCCCTAGATTTAATAATTGATAGGCTCCCAAGGTTACCCCACTGGAAAGGAGCGCAATGACTACATAGGATTTTAATTGATTTTTCATTTCCATCTTGCGATTAATAAAAGGGTTAGAATTTGATTTACGAATTTAACGCAAAAAATGTTCCAACATACATGTTTGAAATTCGAATTAACAAGTTTTAAGAATTCAAATCAACTTTTATTTGCGAGGAGAAATGGCTAATTTTGTTGCTTCATTTTATCCCATACATTCTGATGATTTTAAGTGAACAAGAACAGCTACGTAGACAAAAGCGACAAGAGTTAATGGCCTTGGGGATTGATCCCTATCCGGCGGCTGCTTATCCTGTCAATGTACATTCGACGGAAATTTTAGCGAATTACGCACCTGATAAGGGAAATTACCAGGAAGTTGTTTTGGCAGGTCGCTTGATGGGCTTCCGAATCATGGGAAATGCGTCCTTTGCCGAGTTGCAAGATGCGGAAGGGCGAATTCAATTGTATTTCCGTCGGGATGATTTATGCCCCGGCGAAGATAAAACCATATACAATACCGTTTTTAAGAAATTACTCGACATTGGTGATATTATTGGTGTCAAAGGATATGCGTTTACCACGCAAGTAGGGGAGATTTCGGTTCACGTGCGTGAGTTTACGATTTTATCGAAGGCTTTGCGTCCATTACCCGTGGTAAAGGAAGCTGATGGTCAAACGTATGATGCCTTTTCCGACCCAGAAATGCGCTATCGTCAGCGTTATGTTGATTTAATTGTTAATCCACAGGTGAAGGATATCTTCATCAAACGCGCGAAGATTATTTCAACGATGCGTTCGATGTTCGATGAGCGTGGTTGGTTAGAGGTAGAGACTCCGGTCTTACAAGCAGTTCATGGGGGTGCGGCGGCTCGTCCGTTTAATACGCATCACAATACCTTGGACATGCCGCTTTACTTGCGTATAGCGAATGAATTGTATCTGAAGCGTTTGATCGTAGGTGGATTTGATGGGGTCTATGAGTTCGGTAAGATGTTCCGTAATGAGGGCATGGACCGTACGCATAATCCGGAATTCACTTCGTTGGAATTTTACGTGGCATATAAAGATTACCACTGGATGATGGATTTGACTGAAACCATCTTCCAAACCGTGGCGCAAACCTTGCATGGTCAGACCAAATTACGTGTAGGGGATAATGAAATTGAATTTGCGGGACCGTATCCTCGTTTAACGATTTCGGGTGCGATCCAACAATACGCAGGGGTGGATGTGGATGCGATGTCGGAAGAGGAATTGCGCGCGCATTGCCTAGGTCTTGGTATGGAGGTTGATGCACAGATGGGGAAAGGGAAGTTGATCGATGAATTATTCGGAGAGAAAGTGGAGGCGAATTTGATTCAGCCTACTTTCATTACGGACTACCCCGTAGAAATGTCGCCATTAACGAAGAAACATCGTTCGAAAGCAGGGCTTGTTGAGCGTTTTGAATTATTTGTCAACGGAAAAGAAATTGCGAATGCTTATTCAGAGTTAAATGACCCGATTGATCAAAAGGAGCGTTTTGAAGATCAATTACGGTTGGCAGAGAAGGGTGATGATGAGGCGATGGCGATGGATTATGATTTCTTACGTTCGTTGGAATATGCGATGCCACCTACTTCAGGAATTGGGATCGGAATTGATCGATTGACGATGTTGATGACCAATCAGGTGTCGATACAAGAGGTCTTGTTCTTCCCACAAATGCGTCCAGAGGTAATAAAAGAGGTGTCCTCGGATAGCGAATTCGCGAGTGCGGGTGTACCTGAGATTTGGATTCCAGCATTGCAAAAAATGGGGATCTTGACATTGGCTCAATTGAAAGAATCGAATCCAAACAAGGTCTTTAATGACTTGGGAGGTATGCGGAAGAAATTAAAGATAGATGCTACGATGCCTACGAAAGATGAGGTAATCGCTTGGATCGGTTAAAAAAACCTATTGTGTACAAAAAAAGCCTTCCGAAGAAGGCTTTTTTTAATTCTCTTTAACTAGAGATCAATGGGGCAATACGATATATTGAAATCTACTGATTTGCTCTAATCAAATTAAACGAAAGAAAAATTAGATTTTCTTTACGTTGATTGCGTTTGCTCCGCGCTTTCCATCAGTTACCTCGTAAGATACTGAATCGTTTTCGCGAATCGTAACACCTGAAAGGCCAGTTACGTGTACGAAAATGTCTTCGCCTGTTTGATCATCAACGATGAAACCAAATCCCTTAGTCTCGTTGAAAAATTTTACTTTACCAGTTTGCATAAAAATAATGTTAAAAAATTAATACTTAAATCGACTGTTCTGCGAAGAAAGACTAAGCAAACTTTAGAATCAAAAACTATAAATAGAGGAAGATACTAGAGGAGGGAAGTCTGAACTGTGGCTGAATTAAATCTTTTAAGTGTCCAAATGTAGAAAAAATAAAATTGTATGCAAGCATTTTACAATTAATTATCAGTTATTTGAAAATATATTTTAATTATTTCAATTATTTATTGAACTTTTTTTATTCAAAATGGTTTTTTCGTTAATTGAATAAAAAAATCTAATTTTGTGGGACTAAAAATAGAACTCAATGTACAGATTGAAATACTTTGTTGAAAATCAGGCTTTTGGAGTTTGCACACGTCTTGGTGAAAAGTTTAAAATCTCTACAAGCAGCATTCGATTGTATTTTATTTACACTTCGTTTTTGACACTCGGATCACCGATTATCATCTATTTATTCTTGGCTTTTTGGATGAATATCCGTCGGTATCTTCGTCAACGGAATAACCCGTCGGTCTGGGATATCTAGAATTTTATTTCGGAGAAGTATTTAATCTTCCTGATAAAATAGTCCCAAACGATACTTCCTTCGTAACTACTGACGTATTTCTTCTGTAGGGTTTGCGGCAAGTTTTCTTTGTTTTTTACAAACAGTACGTAGTGGTAGAAATCTCGATGTGCTTTGAGAATGGCAATTATTTGGCTGAATTCTGCTTTGAGCAGAAATTGAGCTCCCGCCAAACCATCTAAAATCATACGAATGAATAGGATTCCAAAACGTTTGTTTGGCTCAATATTCTTGTAAAGTAAGATGAGGTTGTTTCTGAAATTCAAATAGGTCTTTTTCGGATTCCCTTGAGGCAGTGTTCCTCCGCCAACGTGGTAAACTTCACTTGTTGAGACGGCTGCAATGTCGTGGCCAGCCCGTTGGAGGCGCCAACAAAGATCTATTTCTTCCATGTGGGCGAAGAAATAGGCATCAAGTCCGCCAACTTCCCAGTAAGCCTTTGATTTAATCATCAAACAAGCGCCAGTTGCCCAATTGACCAGGCTGCTTGGGTATTGGTGGTTTTGAGTTTCGATTGAATCAAATATTCTTCCCCGACAAAATGCATAACCGTATTTATCCCAAAATCCGCCTGCGGCTCCGGCATATTCAAATTTATCCGGTTCATGGTAGGAGAGAATAAAGGGTTGAGCGGCTGCGACATTGGGATTTGAATCAAAATATGCCAATAAATTGCCAAGCCAACCCCTTTTGGGCTCAATGTCGGAGTTCATCAAGACATAATAATCAGCCTCAATTTGTTTGAGTGCGTAATTATAGCCCCCGGCATAGCCTAAATTAGTTTCGGATTCAATGCAATGGATATTCGGATATTGGGTTTTTAACCAATTGACCGAATCGTCTGTTGATCCATTTTCCGCCACATAAATCTCCCCTTCCGGGCTCGTGGCAATAACTTTGGGTAGGAATTTTTCTAAGAAATCCCTGCCGTTGTAATTCAAGATGACGATGGCTACTGACATGCTGCAAAGGTAAGGCTTTTCGTTTAATTAGAATTTCTTTGAGAAAGATGTATTTTTGTCCTTCATTATACTAATCAACCAAAAAATATGATGTGGTCGACCTTTTTTCGTAAGAAGTCCATTGATAAAATTATTTCGGACCAACTGGAAATTGAGCAGTTGGAGGGCGGCCAAATGCATCGCAACTTAGGTGTTCGTGATTTAACATTTATGGGTGTGGCGGCCATCATTGGTGCGAGTATTTTCTCTGCGATTGGTCAAGCGTCAGCGAATGGAGGTCCTGCAGTTTCCATGCTTTTTGTCTTTACAGCCCTTGCCTGCATGTTTACGGCATTTTGTTATGCGCGTTTTGCTGCCACCGTTCCGATTAGTGGCAGTGCGTATACGTATGCCTACACGAGTTTGGGTGAAATCGTGGCTTGGATTTTGGGTTGGAATTTATTGTTGGAATATGCTATTTCCAACGTGGCGGTTGCCATTTCCTGGTCAAAGTATTTCGTAGATCTCCTAGAGGGACTAGGTCTGCATGTCCCTGAATTCTTGACGATGGACTTTTTGTCGGCCAAACGAGCATTCCTCGAAGCCACTCCACTTTTGCAATCGGGTCAGTCGTTGGCCTCATTGCCGGTTAATTTAAGAGAAGGATATTTAGCTTATGAGTCGGCTCCTACGATTTTGGGTTGGCATTTTGTCGCCAATATGCCGGCCCTATTGATCACGGTAGCTATCACCTATTTAGTATATATCGGAATCAAGGAATCCAAAAACACAAATAACATACTTGTTGTGTTAAAGTTGGGAGTAATTGCTGTGGTGATTGGTGTCGGGGCATTTTATGTGCAAGTTGAAAACTGGACTCCTTTTGCACCCAATGGAATTTCGGGGGTATTGAAAAGTGTCGCGGCGGTTTGCTTCGCCTACATTGGATTTGACTCGATTTCAACTACGGCCGAGGAATG
>JBJTMZ010000317.1:0-3963 GCA_046073805.1 Aquirufa sp. | reverse complement strand
CCAGAGGTATTTTTCACCGGTGACCTTGAATGTCTTGCACATCGACTTCAAGAAGAGTGGAAAGCGAATTGGATACATCAAAGGAGCAGGGGATAAGGTACCCGAAAGCCTGGAGCAAATGGGGTATCAGGTGGATTATTTGCAGGAGGCCGACTTGAAAGCAAGTAATTTGGCGAAATACGATGTGGTCTTAACAGGAGTTCGTGCGCACAATACGGTGGAATATTTGGGGAATGTGCATGGGGAATTGATGAAATATGTGGAGCAAGGGGGCAATTATGTGGTACAATACAATACGCAAAGTACGCTGGGGCCCTTGAAGAGTTCGATGGGACCTTATCCCGTGAGCATTACACGTAATCGGATTACCAAAGAGGAAGCGGAGCCGCATTGCGTGATGGATCACAGTTTGTTTAAGTCACCCAATGCGATAACAGCACGTGATTTTGATGATTGGATTCAGGAGCGGAGTATCTATTTGGCGGAGTCGTCAGATTCCCATTTCGAGTTTCCTTTGGCCTTCACGGATCCAGGAGAACCTGAGCAAAAAGGAAATATTGCCGTTTGTAAGTATGGCAAAGGTCAATTCATCTACACGGGATTGGTGTTCTTCCGGGAATTACCGGCGGGCGTTCCGGGGGCGTGGCGATTGATGGCGAATTTGTTAAGCCGCTAGTTTTGTAGAGACGCGATACCTCGCGTCTTTCCCCAGGCTAAAGCCTGGGGTTAATATTTATTCAAAACCCCCAGACTTTAGTCTGGGGATAATCAAAAAATTATGTTACATCACAGTGTATTTTTAACCTTTAAATCGACGACATCGGAGTCGGAGATCGCTTATTTCATCGAGGAATCCAGAAAATTAGCCCAAATTCCGGGAGTTCAAAATCTTCAGGTTTTGGAGGAGTTCAATGCGACGAATCCATTTACCCATGGCTTGGGAATGGATTTCGAGGATCAAGCAGCGTATGATTTTTATTCCAATCATCCAATTCATAATCGTTTCGTGCAAGAGGTATGGATTCCGAGGGTGGAAAAGTGGCAGGAGATAGACTTTAGGGAGGTTAGAGGTTAGAGGTTAGAACTAAGAGTTAAGAACTAAGAACTAAGAGTTAAGAACTAAGAGAAATTAAAGATGCTTGGTTCCTCTACTTCGGACTTCGGACTCCTGACTACTGACTACTGCCCACTGATTACTGATAACTGATTACTGACTACTGGCGACTATTAATATGATTCAAATATTTCAAAAATCACGTTCATTTGGCCCCAAAACGGCAATAATCTCGGGAGGAAACACCTATTCCTATACGGATTTACATGCTGCGGCGGATGATTTTGCGCATTTATTATTAGGGGAACAAGCCGATTTAGCGGAGGGACGAGTGGCCTTTATGGTCCAACCGGGTTTTGATTATGTTCGGGTACAGTGGGGCATTTGGCAGGCAGGAGGTATTGTGGTGCCTTTGTGTTTAAGTTATCCACTGCCTTCCTTGCGCTATACGATTGAAAATTCGGGGGCATCTGTTATTGTTGTTTCTCCGGAGTTTGAAGCGACGCTGAATGATCTCGCCGACGAGTTGGGCTGTCGGTTCATCGTCTTAGGAAAAAATGATCAAGCGAAGTCACCCAAAACCTTACCGGAAATAGCTGATTCCCGCGGAGCAATGATTCTTTACACGAGTGGAACGACGAATCTACCCAAAGGTGTTGTCAGCACACATGGCAATTTAAATGCCCAGATTAGTTCGTTGATTGAAGCATGGAAATGGACATCGGAGGATTCAACTGTTAATGTATTACCCTTACACCACGTGCATGGGGTCGTCAATGTAGTTTCCTGTTCATTGTGGGCGGGGGCAAGTTGTGAATTCATGCCCAATTTCAGTGAGAAAGCCATTTTTGACTTGATTGAGCAGGCTAAAATCAATGTCTTTATGGCTGTTCCCACGATCTATTTCAAATTAATCGCCTACTGGGAATCGTTGGAAGACCATCGCCAAAAACAAGTTAGCGCCGCTTTACAAAAATTACGTTTTATGATATCCGGTTCGGCGGCTTTGCCGGTTTCCGTGATGGAACGCTGGCAAGCCATTTCGGGTCATTTGTTATTGGAACGGTATGGCATGACCGAAATCGGGATGGCTTTGAGTAATCCGTACGATGGTCCACGCGTGGCGGGACATGTGGGTTATCCATTACCGGGCGTTTCGGTGAGATTATCAGAAGAAGGCGAGATACAAGTGAAAGGACCTACCGTCTTCAAGGAATATTGGAACAAACCCGAATCGACGGCAGAATCCTTTACGGAGGACGGATGGTTCAAAACGGGGGACATTGCCGCGATCGATGAATTAGGCGGCTACCGAATCTTAGGACGTAATTCGGTCGATATCATTAAATCAGGTGGTTACAAGATATCTGCCTTGGAAATAGAGGAGGTATTGCGTCAATACCCAGGCATCGCGGATTGTTCGGTAGTGGGCTTGCCCAACGACGAATGGGGCGAATTAGTTGCTGCAGCAATTGTAACAAAGTCTGCCATCGATGAAAAAGCCTTGTCAACATGGATGCGGGAACAAATGCCGGCATACAAAACACCCAGAAAATATGTCGTGGTTCAGGATTTACCCCGAAATGCCATGGGAAAAGTCACGAAAAAAGATGTTGTACAATTAATCAAATAAACATGTTATTACGCGGAGTTGCTTTATTGGCCGGATGCTATATTATTGGCCAAATCATAGGAGAAAGTCTCGGACAATTACTCGGGATCAATAATAATGTAGGCGGTGTGGGCTTTGCCATGTTGCTCCTCATTTTGGCCCAAAATGAATTAGAAAAGCGGAATTTATTCCATGTGGAAATGGGCGAGGGGGTCATGTTTTGGAGCAAGATGTATATTCCGGTAATCGTGGCCATGTCGGCGGTTCAAAATGTCCGCGTAGCCTTCAATAACGGCATATTAGCACTTTTGGCAGGCATTTTACCTGTTGTTCTTTGCCTCTTATTTATGCCTATTTTATCCAAATCAAAAGCTGAATAACATGGAATACATCATCGAATTATTGGATAAAAACGGATTGATTGTGGCATTTTTGGTCACTGGGATATTGGTGTATTTGTCGGAGGGCCTCTCCATCAAACTGACCAACAAAAAAATACCCGGTTCCGCCATCGCCATCTTTCTGGGATTGGTCATCGCATACATTGGTGGGATAGTAACCGAAGGCAAGAGTGGAATTGCCGATATACCGGGATTGACTGGTTTTAAGGTGATGGGAGGTCCGATGTTCCGTGATTTTGCGATTGTCTCGACGGCCATGGGAGCGAGTTTTGCAGTTATCAAGAAAACAGGTTCTGTGGGTATTTTATCGCCCTTTTTGGGTGTGATCTTCTCGTTTATTGCCGGAGTAGGAATTGCCTATGCATTCGGAATCACCGATGCCGAGAGTTTAACGACTATAGGCGCTGGGGCATGTACTTTCGTGGTAGGCCCGGTGACCGGAACGGCAGTTGGCGCGAGTTCCGACATCATCGCATTGAGCATCGCAGCCGGCGTTGTGAAGTCTATCTTAGTTACGATTGGTACGCCCTTTATCGCGCCTTACATCGGATTAAACAATCCCAAATCAGCCATGATCTTTGGCGGTTTGATGGGTACTACCAGTGGAACGGCGGCTGGACTAGCGGCTACAGATCCCAAACTAGTACCTTACGGTGCCATGACGGCAACCTTTTACACGGGACTGGGATGCTTGATGTGTCCGTCGGTGTTATATTTTGCGCTAAAAGCCTTTTTTAACTAAGGGTTAAGAACTAAGAGTTAAGAACTAAGAGCTAAGAGGTAAGAACTAAGAGGTAAGAGCCAAGAGTATTTTAATTCTTAGTTCTTAGTTCTTAACTCTCAACTCATCTGAGCTATCTCGCTAAAGCCCGCAAACCACCCCCAATCACCATTAC
>JBJTMZ010000316.1:0-3207 GCA_046073805.1 Aquirufa sp. | reverse complement strand
GTTGACCATGGAAAGACCTCCTTATTGGATTACATTCGTCGGGCCAAAGTTGCCGCTGGCGAAGCCGGAGGTATCACGCAGCACATTGGTGCTTATTCGGTTCAAACGGATTCAGGAAAGAAAGTAACGTTTTTGGATACACCGGGTCATGAGGCTTTTACGGCGATGCGTGCGCGGGGTGCGAAGATTACGGATATTGTGATTATTGTGATTGCGGCGGATGATTCTGTCATGCCACAAACCAAAGAGGCGATTAACCATGCGATGGTGGCCGGTGTACCGATTGTTTTTGCTTTCTCGAAGGTGGACAAGGATGGTGCGAATGCGGACAAAGTGCGTGAGGAATTGGCGGGCTTGAATATGTTGGTCGAAGACTGGGGTGGTAAATACCAAAGTCAGGAGATTTCATCGAAGTCGGGCTTGGGTATTAATGACCTGTTGGAGAAGGTTTTGTTAGAAGCGGAGATGCTTGAATTTAAGGCGAACCCAAATAAGAAAGCGGTTGGAGCGGTGATTGAGGCCGAATTGGACAAAGGACGTGGCTATGTGACGACGTTGTTGATTCAAGCGGGAACGTTGAAAATTGGAGATATGATGTTGGCTGGTGACAACTATGGTCGTGTGAAGGCGATGTTTGATCACCATGGCAATAAGATTAAGAAGGCGGGTCCTTCGACTCCGGTACAAGTATTGGGTCTGAATGGTGCGCCACAAGCAGGTGATAAATTGATTTGCTTGGAGAATGAGCGTGAGGCGCGTGAGATTGCCAACAAGCGTGAGCAGATCTTGCGTGAGCAATCGTTGCGTACGCGTAAGCACATTACCTTGGAGGAAATTGGCCGTCGGAAGGCGATCGGTACATTCCGTGAATTAAACGTGATTGTGAAAGGTGACGTGGATGGTTCCGTGGAAGCCCTTTCGGATTCCTTATTGAAGTTATCAACGGATGAGGTGCAAGTACGTATTATTCACAAAGGGGTAGGACAGGTATCGGAATCGGATGTGGCTTTGGCTTCAACTTCGGATGCGGTGATTATTGCTTTCCAGGTTCGTCCGTCGCAAAATGCGCGACGAATGGCCGATGCGGAGCAGATTGAAATCCGTAACTATTCGATTATCTATCAAGCCATTGATGAAATCAAGGCGGCGATGGAAGGTCTATTGGCTCCTTCGTTTGAGGAAGTTATTACGGCGAATATCGAAGTGCGTGATGTATTTAAGATTTCGAAGATCGGTACAGTTGCGGGATGTTATGTCTTGGATGGTACCGTAAAACGTGCGCACAAGATTCGTGTCATTCGCGATTTCGTCGTTATTCACGACGGTGATATTTCAGCTTTGAAGCGTTTCAAAGACGATGTGGCTGAGGTTAAATTCGGATACGAATGTGGTATGTCGATCAAAGGGTTCAATGACCTGGAAGTTGGCGACAACCTAGAATGCTACGAAATGAAAGAAGTGAAGCGTACCTTGAAATAAGGTTACGTTTTGAATAAAATAAAAAGCCGTCCGTCGATTGACGGACGGCTTTTTTTATTGAAGGATATCTTTCATGTTGACCGACTTGAAAAATACGCCGATCAAAGCGGAGAATAAGCCTAAGAAGAAACCACCCAAGGTAATTAGGCTGCGTTTCGGGCTAACTCGTTTGAGTGGTACCTGCGCCGGGGCAAGTACTTTAAATACGGGCGTTTCTTTTTGTAGTTTAATCTTTGCTTCGGTCGTTTGAGATGTTAAGTTGGAGTAGACATTAAATGCCAAATCAACTTCGTATTGCAATTTTTTTCCTTGGTCTTTCGCGACATTGAGGAATACATTGCGATTTTGATCCTTGTAATTTGAAAAGGTAAATAGGGCTTGATCATAGCGCTTTCTGGCTTCCGCTTGTCGCTCGATCAAGAAGTTTAATTCCTTTCTTGCCTTTTCCGTGCGGTAGTGTATGATGTATTTTCTGAGTTGGTTTAATACCAAATTTGCCAAATTCGCCGATATAACCGGGTCGAGACTTGTGGCGGTAATGTTGATTAGGTTGCTTTTTTTGTCGATTTCCACGACAATGGATTCTTTCAATTCCTTTAAAATGGCAGATTCTTGTTTACTGATATTAATTAATTCAGGACTGAGCACTCCTTTAGGGAGGTTGATATTTTCCATATCGCTCGTCTCCTTATTTTTATCTCCTTTCAATAATTGGATAGGAGCGTTGGAATTATCTTGTTTTAGGTAATCCGCGAGTTTTTGAAACTTCTTTTGTTTGATATTATAGACAGTCGATTGACTTAATTCTTGTAAGAATGGAATGCTTTGTACAATCTCAGGATACATTGCGGGTTGTATGGCATCCGAACCTGCCATTGCCCCTGATAAATTAATACCTGCAAGTCCTGCAAGTGATGATAAGCCACCTAAACTAGATCCAGAGCCGCCCATTTTGGAATCGATCTCGGGTAATAATTTGACATCGGATTCATATTTGCTATCCAGGGTCAGCGAAAAGAGCGCTCCCAAGGAAGTGAAAATAATTGTTACGAACAGAATGGTCAATTTATACTTTAAAATGGCATTCCAGATCTCCGCAAAATTAATCGTGATTTCGTCCGAAGCTGATTGGTTAGTTGTTGATTCGTTCATATCGCTCATTACTTCGGTAAATTATTAACTAAGGTGATAATGGCAATGGACACGGAAACTAAACTGGAGGTTAGTCCAATTGCCTCAGCCGCAGAAATACCTTTTTTGCGGTTTTCCGGATACGCAGGAATAGTAATTTCAGATCCTGGTTCGATGCGTGGATTCTTCTTAAATATCAAAAACTTGCGTATTTGATTGGAAACTCCATTCGCATAAGTGACATACATCTTCTTGCGATTCGCATTGATGGTATAACCACCCGCTTCAGCGATGTATTCTTTCAAACTAAAGTCTTCTTTATAACTTACGGCTAATGGGTTTTGAACGGCACCTGTCAATTTAACCGTTTGTTGAAGTCGAGGAATCGTTAATTCATCCCCTGCCATCAGTTGGAGGTTTTCTTGCGAGGCTGGATTGTTCAGGATTTCTTTTAAGTTAACCCCTACTGTAGTCGCCCCGCGAATTAACTTACCACCTTCTAAATAGCCATCTGGACGAAGACCGCCAGCACGTTGAATAAGATCCGAAATACGTTGCTGGTTATTCTGAATGGCATAACTTCCTGGGAAGTTGACC
>JBJTMZ010000315.1:0-2547 GCA_046073805.1 Aquirufa sp. | reverse complement strand
GCTTATCAAAAGATTCAGGATTTACAGGTGTCGGATCAGCCCCGACAAATTTTATATGCCCAAGGGAAGGACCTCTTGCGAGTAGAGGAAGTACTAGCGATTCTCATTGGGACTGGAATACGGGAACGTTCCGCGCTGGATTTAGCAAGGGAGATACTTCAGCACGTAGAGGGGGATTTAAATTTACTTGGCCGGTGGGGATTGCTTGAATTTCAACGTGTGAAGGGAATTGGCCAGGCAAAGGCTGCGGTTTTGGTGGCTGCGCTCGAATTAGGTCGTCGGAGGATGGAATTTGTTGCTATGCAATCCGTTGAAGTTGTACGTTCATCCAGCGATGCCTATCAATTGTTGAAACCCCATTTAGCAGATCTTAACCACGAAGAGTTTTGGGTTATTTATTTGAATCGAGCGGCTCGTTTGATAAAAAAAGAATGTGTGAGTAGGGGAGGTCTCGCGGGAACAGTTGTGGATAGTAAATTAATTCTGAAAGCTGCTTTGCAGTTGCAAGCAAGCAGTTTAATCTTAGCGCATAATCATCCTTCTGGGCAATTAAGTCCAAGTCAAGCGGATAAACTAGTTACTCAAAAGTTAGTTTCGGCGGCAGGCAGTTTGGATATGATCATTTCGGATCATTTGATACTAAATAGCTCAAGCTATGTGAGCTTTGCCGATGAGGGGTGGTTGTAAAAAAAGAAAGAGGAATTATTTCCCTCTTTCTTTGTAGATTTTTTGAAGTTTTGCTCCAACCACGATTGAAATGGCGAACAAAATGATAAAGAATGCTGCTCCTGAATATCCCATAGTATTTAATTATTTATGCAAAATTAAGAATTTGTTTAGAGTAATCCTTTGGTACTCGGTAAAGAATTTAAATTTTTTATGTCACGTTCGACGGCCATACGGATCGTTTTTGCGAATGCTTTGAAAATTGCTTCAATTTTGTGATGTTCATTTTCACCACTAGCTTGAATATTTAAATTACATTTTGCTGCATCGGAAAAGGACTTAAAGAAGTGTGAGAACATTTCAGTGGGCATTTCTCCAATCATTTCACGCTTAAAACTTGCTTCCCAGACCAACCAGTTTCGGCCAGAAAAATCCAAAGCAACCTGTGCCAAACATTCGTCCATCGGTAAAAGGAATCCATAGCGATTGATTCCGCGTTTATCTCCCAAAGCCAAGCTGAAGGCTTCACCCAAAGCGATTCCCGTATCTTCAATCGTATGATGTTCGTCGATATGTAAATCACCGTCTACTTTGACAGCTAAGTCGACATTCGCGTGTTTTGCTATTTGATCCAACATGTGATCAAAGAATCCAAGGCCTGTTTGGTTGTTGGCTTTACCACTTCCATCCAGGTTTAAATCGATCTGTATTTTTGTTTCGTGTGTGTTTCTTTGGTGACTTACTTTACGTGCTGGTAATCGTAAAAAGTGGTAAATCTCATCCCAAGAAGAACAAGCTAAGCCGAGTGATTCTTGCAAATCGTCTGAAACAGATTCTGCTGGTCCGATGAAAATACCTTTTGAACCTAGATTTTTGGCCAACTGAATATCTGTCAATCGATCACCGATGACAAAGGAATTCGCTAAATCGTATTCGGTTGAAAAGTATTGTCCCAACATGCCTATGCCCGGCTTGCGGGTAGGAAGATTGTCGGCCGGAAAGCTACGGTCTATATGAACCGCGCTGAATTCAATTCCTTCACTCAGAAGAATTTCAATCATTTTATTGTGCGCAGGCCAAAATGTGTCTTCCGGAAACGAAGAAGTTCCAAGACCGTCTTGATTGGTTACCATCACCAATTCGTATTCCAACTCTTGTGTTATTTTTCTAAGTGTTGAAATTGCATTGGGCAAGAATGCTAGTTTCTCAAAGGAGTCAACTTGTTGGTCTGTGATGGGCTCAACAATAATTGTCCCATCCCGGTCAATAAACAATACTTTCTTCATAAAACAAAGGTAAGAAATGCAGCGTTAATATTTTAAAAATAAGCGGATACTTATGTGTTAAATCCGTTTAGTCCTCGTAATTTTGTGTCCTTATGAATCAAATGTTTTACGTCATTACTGAAGAAGAAAAGTCGCAAGTTGTTGAGCGAATGGCCAAACTTATCGCTGAACCTGTTGATAAGGTAGAGGAGTTATTCCCCGTTTGGGAAGCGATTATTTTGGGTGGTTTACTGAAATTGGTTCGTAATCGGATACGTTACAATGCCTTGTATAACTTCATTCTACAAAAGTCGGCCCCCGTCGCTGACATTGAGGCTTTCTTAGCAGCGGAGAATCAAAAGTTTAGTGAGGATGCAATTTTGCGGTATGGCGAAGGGATGATGGGGATCTTAATTCCGGATAAAAAGAGCGCCATAGCTTTGCTACTCTCACGAGAAATGGGAGCGAAAAGTTCTGCCATTTTGAAAGGCTTAACGCTGTTTTTTGGGCTTTATGGATTCCGATTGAAGCAGGAAGATTATTCGGCTTTGAAGGATTGGAAAGCATATGGAGAATATTTTTCGGGCTTAAAGCAACAGTTTTTTGTTCTTTGTCC
>JBJTMZ010000314.1:0-4908 GCA_046073805.1 Aquirufa sp. | reverse complement strand
GTTCATGTACTAACTCATCTTACGAAGATATCGCCCGCGCAGCATCTTTAGCAAAACAAGTAGCAGCGAAAGGCTTAAAGACCAAAGCGCAATTTACTATTACGCCAGGTTCAGAATTAGTACGTTACACCATTGAGCGTGACGGATTCATCGATACATTTAATACAATTGGTGCAACGGTATTCTCAAATGCCTGTGGGCCATGTATCGGCCAATGGGCACGTCCCGGTGCTGAAAAAGGAGAGAAGAACACCATTGTTCACTCATTCAACAGAAACTTCGCGAAGCGTGCGGATGGTAACCCAAATACATTCGCCTTCGTTGCTTCTCCAGAAATGGTGACTGCGTTAGCGATTGCAGGTGATTTGACATTCAATCCATTGACAGACACCTTGACCAATGAGAAAGGAGAGCAAGTTAAATTAGATGCACCGACAGGCGATGAATTACCACAAAAGGGTTTTGCAGCTGAAGATGCAGGCTATCAAGCTCCAGCAGAAGATGGATCAGGCGTTCAAGTGAAGGTTTCACCTACATCAGATCGTTTGCAATTATTAGATCCATTTGCGGCATGGGAAGGCACCGACTTATCTGGCTTGAAATTATTGATCAAAGCGAAGGGTAAGTGTACAACGGATCATATCTCAATGGCTGGTCCTTGGTTGAAGTACCGTGGTCACTTGGATAATATCTCAAATAACATGTTGATTGGCGCTGTCAACTTCTTTAATGAAAAGACAGACAATGTTAAAAATCAATTAACGGGAGAATACGGTCCGGTACCAGCAACCCAACGTGCATACAAAGCGGCGGGAATTGGAACAATTGTAGTAGGGGATACCAACTACGGTGAAGGTTCATCTCGTGAGCATGCGGCGATGGAGCCACGTCACTTGGGTGTTCGTGCGGTTTTAGTAAAGTCGTTTGCTCGTATTCATGAAACAAACTTGAAGAAGCAGGGGATGTTGGCATTAACATTTGCCAACGAAGCTGATTACGACAAGATTCAAGAGAATGACAGCATCAATATTGTTGGCCTAGGGTCATTCGCCCCAGAAAAACAATTGACGATTGAATTGGTGCATGCGGATGGTTCAAAAGAGAGTTTTGCGGTGAATCATACCTACAATGCTCAACAAATTGAATGGTTCAAAGCAGGAGGTGCATTAAACATTATTCGTGCATCCGTAAAATAGATTTGATTAAAGGCGTAAAATGTCTAATTTTGCGCCTTAATTTTTATAATTAAGCCCTTACAATACTAACATGGCAGCGATTAACGCAGTTAAAATTTTCTCAGGTTCGGCCTCTAATTACCTCGCAAAGGAAATTGCGAAGTATTATGGAAAGGATTTGGGAGCAGTAACCACCCTACGATTCTCAGACGGTGAGATGTCACCTAGTTTTGACGAATCGGTTCGCGGCTGTGACGTATTTATCATTCAATCTACATTTCCAACGGCTGATAACTTGATGGAATTGTTGTTGATGATTGATGCGGCAAGACGTGCTTCAGCACATTATGTAACGGCGGTAATTCCTTATTTTGGCTATTCTCGTCAGGACCGTAAAGATCGCCCTCGGGTAGGAATTGGAGCTAAATTGATTGGAAATTTATTGACTGCCGCTGGGGCGGATCGTTTAATGACGATCGATTTACATGCAGGTCAGATTCAAGGATTTATGGATTTCCCGGTGGATCACTTAGAAGGTAATGCCATCTTTGTGCCGTATTTGAAATCATTGAATTTACAAAATATTGTATTTGCATCGCCCGATGTAGGTGGTGTGGTACGTACACGCAACATGGCCAAATTCTTCAATGCGGAGATGGTTATTTGCGATAAACACCGTAAGCGCGCCAATGAAATTGCCTCGATGCAATTAATCGGTGATGTTAAGGGTGCAGATGTAGTCTTAGTCGATGACTTAATTGATACAGGAGGTACTTTATGTAAAGCCGCTCAATTATTAATGGACAAGGGTGCAAATTCAGTTCGCGCGGTGGTTACACACCCGGTTTTATCTGGAAAGGCGTATGAAAACATCTCAAATTCAGTCTTAACTGAATTATTGGTGACGGATACCATTCCACAAAGACAAGCATGCGACAAAATAAAGGTATTATCCGTTGCTGAATTATTTGCCAAAGCAATTGGTCGTATCCGTGATCATGAGTCTATCAGTTCCTTATTTATTAAATATTAATTTCAACCGTTTTCAGGGGATAGCCCAAGTGCGAAAGACTGAAAACACTAACAAAAACAAAATGAAAAAGTTAGAAATCGTAGGGTATAAGCGTGCTACACTAGGTACCAAAGGTTCAAAAGATTTACGTGCAGAAGCTTTAGCTCCATGCGTATTGTATGGTGGTAAAGAGCAATTGCATTTCGCTGTTCCAATGATCTTGTTCCGCGAGTTATTGTACTCTTCAGATGTATACGAAGTAGAATTGAACATTGAAGGTGATATTCACCGTGCTATTTTGCAAGACGCTCAATTCCACCCAGTAAACGAAATGATTCTTCACGTAGATTTCTTGGAAATCACTGCTGACAAAGCAATTAAAATTGACGTTCCAGTAAAAATTATTGGAAATTCTCCAGGTGTAATCAAAGGGGGTAAAATGGTTCAAAAATTGCGTAAGGTATCTTTACGTGGTCTAGTAGCTAACATTCCTGATTTCGTAACAGCTGATATCTCTGGTCTTGACTTAGGTCAAACAGTGAAGGTTAACAAGTTGAAAGTGGAGGGTTGCGAAATCCTAAACCCAGCTTCTAACCCAGTTGCGACAATCGATATCCCAAGAGCATTAAGAGGTAAATTAACTGCTTAATTCTCTTAGAGAATTTTCTGATAGAACTAAAAAAGCCATCCGTCAAATGACGGATGGCTTTTTTTATGTTTAGCGTTTCGTCATTAGACGAAACGCTAAATGATAATCTATTTTTTAGCAATTACCTTCACGATAGGCGCAGGGCTTTTTACACTTGCGTGCGCCTTGCTCTTTCCCGCATAAATGTAAGGGGCAATAACCAAAGAAACAATTGACATCAATTTAATCAAGATGTTCATCGATGGACCCGAAGTATCCTTGAACGGATCACCCACGGTATCACCCGTTACGGCAGCCTTGTGAGGCTCAGAACCTTTCTTGAATGTTTGACCATCGATCAATACGCCCTTTTCAAATGATTTCTTCGCATTGTCCCAAGCACCTCCCGCATTTGATTGGAAAATACCCATCAATACACCGGATACCGTTACACCTGCCAATAAACCGCCTAAAACCTCAGGCCCCATGGTGAAACCAACCACGACTGGTACCGTCAAGGCGATAGCACCTGGCAAAATCATTTGACGAATCGAGGCTTCCGTAGAAATAGCTACACACTTCTCATATTCTGGTTTTGCCTTGTATTCCATGATACCTGGAATCTCACGGAATTGACGACGAACTTCGTTTACCATTTCCATCGCCGCTTTACCTACCGCGGAAATACACAAGGCTGAAAAAATAAATGGAATCATTCCTCCAATGAATAAACCTGCCAATACATCCGCTTTATAGATATCAATCGCTGTAATTCCTGAAATACCCACAAATGCCGCAAATAAGGCTAATGAAGTCAAGGCCGCCGAAGCAATCGCAAAACCTTTACCCGTTGCAGCTGTCGTGTTACCTACAGCATCCAAATTATCCGTACGCTCACGAACCTCAGAGGGTAATTGAGACATCTCAGCAATACCTCCTGCGTTATCCGCAATAGGACCAAAGGCATCAATCGCCAACTGCATCGCAGTAGTGGCCATCATACCCGCAGCCGCAATAGAAACACCATAAATTCCAGCGAATCTGTAAGATGCAATGATACCCGCAGCCAAAACGATAATTGGCAATACTGTAGATTCCATCCCAACCGCTAAACCACCGATAATATTCGTTGCATGACCTGTACCCGATTTTTGAACAATCGAGTCAACAGGGCGCTTACCCATCGCTGTGTAATACTCAGTAATGATGGACATCAAAGCTCCCACAACCAAACCTACAATAATCGCAAAGAAAACATCCATTGAACTGAAGGTTGTCCCACGTAAGACCAACGTCTCAGGTAAAATATTCGTTACCAAGAAATAAGACGCAATAAACGTAATAACGATAGAAGCATAGTTACCTACATTTAGTGCATTCTGAACAGAATCTGTCTCCTTCGAAATACGTACAAAGAAAGTAGATACCAAAGAAGCCAAGAGACCTACGCCTGCAATTAACATCGGCAATAAAACAGGGGAGAAGCCACCATAATTATCCGTAACCTCAATTTCTTGACCCAATACCATGGTAGCAAGAATCGTCGCTACGTAAGAACCGAATAAATCGGCACCCATACCTGCCACATCACCCACGTTATCACCCACGTTATCCGCAATAGTTGCTGGATTACGAACATCATCTTCCGGGATACCCGCTTCTACTTTACCTACAAGGTCAGCTCCCACATCGGCAGCTTTTGTATAGATACCTCCTCCAACACGAGCAAATAACGCAATCGACTCCGCGCCCAATGAAAAACCCGCTAGTACTTCAATAGCAGTCTTCATCTCATCAGAAGTCAATGCTTTGCCTTCCGCAAATAGTTGATAGAAGGCGATAAACAAACCTCCCAAACCAAGAATCGCTAAGCCGGCAACTCCCATACCCATAACTGAACCTCCTGTAAACGATACATTCAATGCTTTGGATAAAGAAGTACGAGCTGCTTCTGCCGTACGCACATTGGCTTTAGTAGCCACGATCATACCAATATAACCAGCTGTAGCTGAAAAAATTGCTCCAATGATAAAGGCTACCGCAATATAAGGTGATGAGTGAATGGGATTATCCACAGTACCTGTCTGTGTTCC
>JBJTMZ010000313.1:0-6671 GCA_046073805.1 Aquirufa sp. | reverse complement strand
GAGGAGATCCATTTGAATTGGGCTCTGCGCGACCTTTGGATTTTGGACATTGGGCAGCACATAAATTGGAGTATTTATCGGATTTTAAGATTCGACATGGGGAGGCGGTAGCTATTGGTATCGCCTTGGATTGTGTGTATTCGCATTTAATTGGAGCGATAAGCTTGCCTGATTGCGAACGAATCATTGCCGTGATTAAAGACTTAGGCTTTGATGCCTATCATCCCGCTTTGGCCGAAAACCAATGCCAAAACCTACACAAAGGATTGCAAGAATTCCAAGAACATTTGGGAGGCCATCTGACCATTACGCTCTTAAAAGCATTAGGAAAGGGGGAGGAAGTACATGAAATGAATTTTAAAATCATTCAAGATTCAGTGGCCTTTTTAGCTAAATACGCATAAAATGAAAACAGCCTACGGACATTTGAGTTATTGCAGCAATATCCATCCCGGTGAGATTTGGGAGGAGCACTTCGCTAATTTACAGGTAACTGTCCCAAAGGTCAAAAAAGAAGTGTGTCCTAATCAACCAATGGGCTTAGGTTTGCGCATAGCGAATCAAGCGAGCATCGATTTAAGTGAGGATACAAATAAACTTTCCAAGTTAAAGTCCTGGTTAGCCCAAGAAGATCTCTACATATTTACCCTGAATGGTTTTCCATACGGTGGATTTCACAATACGATTGTCAAAGATCAAGTCCATGCGCCGGATTGGACCTCGCAGGATCGGGTGAATTATACCCGACGGCTAATCGATATTTTAAGCCTAATCCTGCCTGATGATTTATCTGAAGGAGGAATATCAACATCCCCACTTTCCTATAAATATTGGTGGGATAATCGTTCGGCAGCCTGTGCTCAGGCGACCATGGAATTATTGAAACTCGTGCCCTATTTGGCCCAAACAGAACAAAAAACGGGCAAGTGGATTCATATTGATATCGAACCTGAACCCGATGGCTTGTTGGAGAACCACAGAGAATTCGTGGATTGGTACACCGACATGTTGATCCCTTTTGCCATCACGGCGGGCGTACCGGAGGAATGGGTTCGTCGGCACATCCATATCTGCTTTGATGTTTGTCATTACGGAGTTTCCTTTGATCAACCTGCAGAATCCCTCCAAGAATTAGCAGCGAAAAACATTTCAATTGGGAAAATCCAAATTAGCTCTGCCTTGCGCGTCGACCTTCGAAATCAAGCATTGGAACGAATTGAGGCGCTAAAACAATACGAAGAACCTACCTATCTGCATCAGGTGAAGGCCTTGAGAAAAGATGGTTCCTTTGATCAATTCAAAGATTTGTCGGAGGCCCTGGAACAATTCAAAGAAGGTGTATATGACGAGTGGCGTGTGCATTTTCATGTGCCCTTGTTTTTAGACTCCTATGGCTTATTGAATTCCACACAAGCTGAAATTTCAGAGACCTTAAACTATCATCGCTTACACCAAGTGACAGGGATGATGGAAATTGAGACCTATACTTGGGGCGTTTTACCGGCAGAGTATCAGGAAAACATGGAGACTTCCGTGGCACGTGAAATCACGTATATACAAGAATTATTATGCAAAAAACTGTCGTAATCGATATTGTTGGCTTAAGTGAAAGCATCCTAGGGAAATATACACCTTTCCTGGACGCCTATATTGCAGGCAAAAAAAAGGCGAAAATCAAGCCGCCATTTCCGGCGGTTACGACTACTTCCCAAAGTGTCTATTTAACGGGTAAGTATCCGAGTTCCCATGGAATCGTGGGGAATGGATGGTATGATGCGGTCGACTCGGAAGTAAAGTTTTGGAAGCAATCCAATAAACTCGTGGGAGCTGAAAAGATTTGGGATGCGGCGAAACGAAAAGACCCCAACTTCACTTGTGCCAATTTATTTTGGTGGTATAACATGTATTCGAGTGTGGATTACTCGGTTACCCCAAGACCTCAATACCATTCGGATGGGGTTAAAATGCCGGATTGTTACAGTCATCCGGCCGACTTGCGTGATGAATTGCAAGAGGCATTTGGAACATTTCCCTTGTTTAATTTCTGGGGACCGAATGCAAATATCAAATCCACCAATTGGATTGCGGATGCGTCGATTTATGTCGACAAGAAATATGATGCAACCTTAACCTTTATCTACCTCCCCCATTTAGATTATTGTTTACAGAAATTTGGGGTGGATTTTAATCGGATAAAAGGTGATTTACAGGAAATCGATGGGGTTGTCGAGCGACTAATCTCTCACTTCGAAAGCAAAGGAGCAAAAGTCATTATACTATCCGAATACGGCATTAATGATGTTTCGAGGCCAGTTCACTTGAATCGTATCTTGCGAAATGCGGGATACATCGCGCTACGGGAAGAGCAAGGATTGGAACTAATGGATGCCGGAGCATCGCGGGCCTTTGCGGTTTCGGATCATCAAATCGCACATGTCTATTGTCCGGATCAATCCGTCATTGAGGCTGTGAAAACCTTGTTGGCCCAAACACCCGGCGTTGCCAAAGTACTCTCAGGCGAAGAATTAGCGGCCTATCACATCGATCACCCAAGAGCGGGTGATTTAGTATTAATAGCGGAATCGGATGCATGGTTTACCTATTATTATTGGTTGGACGACAAGAAGGCACCGGATTTCGCGCGCTGTGTCGACATCTTCAAGAAACCGGGTTACGACCCCGTGGAGATGTTCATGGACCCAAAAAATCCATTGATCAAATTGCGTGCGGCCTACAAATTAGCCCGTAAACTCGCGGGGTTTCGATACCGAATGGATGTAATCCCACTGGATGCAAACTTGGTCAAAGGTTCGCATGGAAGTCCTTTATGCCAAGAAGAATATTATCCGTTATTCATTGCGGATTATCAGGCAACTGATAAAATGGAACCCACCGAAGTATATTCCTTGATATGGAATACGGTGTTTGAATAAATTGCTTAAATTGAAAATCTAAACTGATAAACAATGAAAAAAATCTTTAAAACGATCGCCCTGGTTGTTACCCTTCTAGGAGCAGCTGAAGTAGCACATGCGCAAATGCCAAGCCCACAGGAAATGGCAATGAATCAATTGAACCGCATGAGTTCCGAATTGAAATTGACCAAAGAACAAGAGGATAAAATTGAGCCCTTAATCATGACGCGCATCGAAAAGATGATGGAATTCCGTCAAGCGGGAATGGATCGTGAGCAGATGATGGGAGAAATGAAGAAAATCAATGAGGGCCAACAAGAAGCTTTAAAGGCGATTTTAACTCCTGAGCAATTGGAGAAATACAAGACCATGCAATCGCAAATGCGTCCAGGCGGAGGTCCTCCACGTAACTAGAACAGATGAAATATTTGCTATTCTTTTTTTGTTGGATGGGGCTTTTTCCTTTAATGGGACAAGCCCCATTTGAAAAGGCTCTTCAAACCCAATTCATTCTAGCCTCGGATGGGGATGTGATTGAATTGGAAGAAGGTAATTTTCAAATAGCAGGCAGCCTTTCTTTGGAGGGCAAGAAAAAGATTACCATTCGCGGGAAGGGAATGGATAAGACGGTATTGAGTTTTAAAAATCAAACGACGGGAGCTGAGGGGATTAAAATCACCAATTGTGAGAATATCATTTTGGAGGATTTAACCGTACAGGATTCGAAGGGGGATTTAATCAAGACCATGCATGTCAAAGACATTATTTTTCGTCGGATAAAAGCCGAATGGACGGGAGGTCCTAAATCGCAGAATGGCTCCTATGCCTTGTATCCTGTACTGTGCACGAATATCCTGATCGACAGTTGTGTAGCGATTGGAGCGTCCGACGCGGGTATTTACGTGGGCCAATCTCAACACATTGAAGTTAAAAATTGCACGGCATACCAAAACGTTGCGGGAATTGAAATTGAAAATTCCTTGTATGCGGATGTACATCATAACCATGCCTATGGGAATACGGGGGGAATTTTAGTATTCGACTTGCCCGACCTGATTCAAAAAAAGGGCGGTTTTGTGAAGGTGCATGATAATCTGATTGAAGAGAATAACTTATCCAATTTTGCTCCGAAGGGAAATATCGTAGGAAAGGTTCCGAAAGGAACGGGCATGCTCATTCTGGCAACGAGTCATGTGGATATTTACGAAAACAAGATCTTGAACCATCGAACGGTAGGCGTAGGTATTATTTCCTATTTCATGGCGGAAATTGCCATTAAGGATAAGGAATATGACCCCTACCCGACGGCCATCTCGGTCTTCAACAATACATTTGAACGTCAATTAGGTCGTGTGCCCATGGAGGGTCGATTTGCTCAAATCTATCGCTTTAAATTACGATTTGGTCGGAATGTACCGCATATCGTCTATGACGGTGTTTTAGATGCGGCGCGTTGCGGAACAGATGGAAAATATTTAGGCCCTCATAAAATCTGCGTGCATGATAATGTAAACCAGTCGGTAGCCAATATGGATGCGGAGCATGACTTTAAAAACGTAAAACGTAATCCAGCTGATTTGGATTGTGTTCAGGAGTATGTCAAATCGAATCAATTCTAGGTATGCGTTACTGGGGATTTTTCGTCTTATTGGCTTTGATGTCCTACCAACCGGGACCTAAATTCCCGGCCAAATTATCCGATTATGGATTTTTTGATGGGAAGCCACAAGACCAAAAACCGGCTAAAGGTGTTATGCCTTACGAATTAGTATCTCCCCTATTTTCCGATTATGCAAGTAAGTTGAGGTTCATTCAAATGCCCTCTGGGCAATCGGTGAATTACAACCCGGATTCTGTATTCCAATTTCCGGTAGGAACTCGAATTGTGAAGACCTTTTACTACCCGAACGATGAACGTCACCCCCATGAGGGCCGAAGATTAATGGAGACACGGGTATTAAGCCATGAACCCACGGGCTGGGTGGCATTACCCTACATTTGGAATGAGGAACAGACAGAGGCTTATTTGGAAGTCGCGGGTGGTACGAGTTTGGTGGTGTACAAGGATGCCAAAGGAAAAAAGCAGCAGGTCAATTATGTGGTTCCCAATGTCAATCAATGTAAAGGATGCCATGAAAGGGATGGTGAAATGACGCCAATTGGACCTTCGGCCCGACAAATGAATTCTACGATGACCTATGCTCATGGTGCTGAAAACCAATTGGAGTATTGGAGTCGGACGAATCAAATGAAAAGTTTAAATGGCAATCGGCCGGCCTTCGTTTCGTATCTCGATGAAAGTGCTTCCCTGAATGAACGCGTGAAGGCCTACTTGGATATCAATTGTGCGCATTGCCATAATCCGAAAGGACCGGCCAAAAGTTCGGGTTTATTTCTGGGGCATACCTATTATGGCTCAACGGCCTATGGAATCATGAAATCACCCGTAGCGGCTGGTCGGGGTTCCGGCGGATTAAACTACGACATTGTACCCGGCAAACCCTCTGAAAGTATATTACTTTATCGAATGGACTCCCATGATCCCGGCATTATGATGCCTGAATTAGGTCGAAGTAAAATTCACCAAGAAGGAGTTGCACTGATCAAGGCATGGATTAAATCAATTCATTGATAATCATTCATTTATTCATTTATTGAATAGGAAAAGGTATTTCTCCGGGCGAAATTTGTATCATCAAACCTAGCCCGCAAAATGAAGAAGAATACCAAAATAGAAAACCAGCTCCTCGAAATGATTCAGCCACGCATACAGCTGATTGAAAATAAATTTTCAGATGGGAAAGCTTTAACAGATCAAGATGTGAATACGCTGCTATTGAAATCGCAATTCAATCACATCAATCATTTAGATTTGCGATTGGATGAGGTGGTAGCAGATGTGGCTCAGCTACGACTCGACTTTTCTGGACTCGAGGGGAAATTTCAGGCTTTAGAGGCTAGATTCATTTCTTTTGAATCTAGAATGGAGGCAAGCATCGAAAAGACAATGAAATCTCACATAAAATGGACGCTTGGTTTAATGACTTTTTGCCTGACATTATTTAAAATCATAGATCTAGTCGTCCAAAACTAAAAAGGGCCGATTCCTCGGCCCTTTCAATCTACTTTCCTAGTACAATATTGACAATCCGTTTCGGAACCACAATTACCTTAGAAGGTGCCTTGCCATCCAAATGCTTCTGTACCTGATCGTTGGCCAATACTCCTGCCTCCACTTCAGCCGGAGTAGCCGTTGCAGAAAAGGCCAGCGTTAACTTCACCTTACCATTAAAGGAGATTGGATAATTAAACTCATTCTCAACCAAGAATTCCGGATTAAATACCGGGAAGCTCGCATGTGAAATCGTTCCTGCCTCCTCTCCTAATGCTACCCAAAGCTCCTCAGCCATGTGAGGCGCGTATGGAGAAAGCAATAAGACCAATTCGCGAAGAACGGATTTCTTGTGGCACTTCAATTGCCCCAAATCATTCACGCAAATCATGAGCGTAGAAACGACCGTGTTAAACGAATATCGCTCCAAATCATCTTGAACCTTTCGGATGGCCGTATGCAACACTTTTAATTCCTCTGGCGTTGCAGGCGCATCTATTAAAATTGATTTCTGAGCCTGCTCATCGAAGAACAAACGCCAAACTTTACGCAAGAAATTGTGGGATCCAGAAATTGAATTCGTATTCCAAGGCTTGAATTGCTCCAATGGCCCTAAAAACATCTCATACACGCGAAGCGTATCC
>JBJTMZ010000312.1:0-2594 GCA_046073805.1 Aquirufa sp. | reverse complement strand
GGTTTAGCGATGCGTTTTTTGGGCATGTCTTTAGGGATGTCGATTGCTTTGAGTTTGTGTAGTATTTTTGGAGCTTTAGTTCCGCCGATTTACCGGGAATTCGCAGGCGTTTCAGGAGATACGATTTCGCATATTGTGGGAAGTACAGGAGGCCAAGTGGTATTGTTAGGGATATTGGTCTGTGTTTTTGGGATTTATTTGTGTGGCAAGGCGGGGATGATGAAGGAAAATGAATTGTCGCAGGAGCAAAAACAAGAAACGATTAAGGAATTTAGTTTAACCAAAGGCTTAATCGTGGCGACCATTTCAGGTCTGTGCAGTGCTTGTTTTAATTTTGGGATAGAGGCAGGTAAAGACATGGCAGGGGCAGCGGTTGCCAAAGGCTGTGATCCCTTGTTTCAGAACAATGTTATTTTTATTGTTGTTTTATGGGGTGGTTTTCTGACCAACTTCGTGTATTGCATGTATTTGAACTTCAAGAATAAGTCTTTTGGTGATTATGCGAATGCTGCAGCACCCTTACGAATGAATTATACTTTTGCTGCTGTAGCGGGCACGACCTGGTTCTTGCAATTTTTTTTCTATGGCATGGGGGAGAGTAAATTAGGAAACGGGGCTAGTTCGTGGATCCTGCACATGGCAACGATTATTTTAACTTCCAATTTTTGGGGAATCTATTTCAAAGAATGGAAAGGGGTTTCGAAACAGACGATGCGGACGGTTATTACGGGAATTGTGGTGATTTTGGTTTCTGTGTTAATCGTAGGTTTAGGTAATTCAATTTCAGAATAGGTTGATACAATTAATCCATATCGATGAATTTTCTTCCACGCCGAAATACAGGCAGTTGGCTAATTCAATTATTGAAGGAATCCAAGCCGGCAAAATTAAACAGGGGGATGTGTTGCCGTCCATCAATGAGCTCAGTTTCGAACATTATATTTCACGGATAACCGTAGAGAAAGGATATAATTATTTGAAGTCGATGGGGATCGTGGAATCCGTTCGTGGGAAGGGTTTTTTTATTTGCGTCGGCAGCGTCCCGGTTAATTTTCGGATATTCCTCTTATTCAATAAGTTATCTGTTCATAAGAAAATCATTTATGATTCCTTCGTGGCTTCTATGGGCGATTTAGCGGGAATTGATTTTTATATTTACAACAACGATTTTAATCTTTTCAAGCGAATAATTACAAAGAGAGAATTGGATTATTCACACATCGTCATCATTCCTCATTTCATGGAGGGTGATTCCATTGCCGTGGATTTTATTAATTCATTGCCGAAGGAAAAGCTTATTTTGTTGGATAAATTGCTGCCTGGCATACAAGGTTCCTATGGGGCTGTATATGAGAATTTTGAAAAGGATATTTATCAAACATTGTCGCAAGCAAAAGGTGAATTGACGAAATATCAAACAATTCAATTGGTTTTTCCTACATCTAGTTATTACCCCAAAGCGATCGTCAAAGGTTTCGAGGATTTTTGTAGCGAATTTGCCTTTGATTTCAAGGTGTCTGAACATGCCCAACTAGAAAAAGGTACGGCCTATATTACGGTGATGGAGGATGATTTGATTGATTTATTGGATCAAATTAAGCAAAAAGGATTAAGGCTAGGGAAAGATGTTGGATTGATTTCTTACAATGAGACTCCGATCAAGCGTTTGTTGTTTGATGGGATTTCTACGATATCGACTGATTTCTGTAAAATGGGTGAGTTGGCTGCAGATTTGGTCAAAAGTAATGCACGCAATAAGATTGAAAACCCTTTTTCATTTATTCAGCGCTCTTCCCTGTAATCTGTGGTATTTACCAAATTTTATTTGGTGTATTTCTAATTTGATGCCGTAAATTCTTTGCATTATTGCAAAAAAATCGGCATTTTTGTAGCTTAATTATATTGAAAGCGCTTAAAATTTTAAATATACGAATGAGCAATTCTCCAACAACCTTATTTGATAAAGTGTGGGATTCACACGTGGTTCGGAAAATCGAAGATGGTCCGGATGTTTTCTTTATTGATCGACATTTTATTCATGAAGTAACGAGTCCGGTTGCCTTTTTAGGTTTGGAACAACGTGGAATTGGTGTGATGTATCCAGAGCGTACCTTTGCGACTGCAGATCATAATACACCTACGATAAACCAACATTTACCTGTTGAAGATCCTTTGTCGGCGAATCAGTTGCAACAACTAGCAACGAATTCTTCGAAATATGGCATTTCACACTGGGGATTGGGAGATCCTAAAAATGGGATTGTGCACGTAGTAGGGCCTGAAAATGGAATTACCTTGCCAGGTTTTACCATTGTTTGTGGGGATTCGCATACATCTACACATGGTGCTTTTGGTGCGATTGCATTTGGTATCGGTACCTCTGAGGTTGAGATGGTTTTGTCTTCTCAATGCATCATGCAGCCGAAACCTAAGAAAATGCGCATTAACGTCAATGGCCAATTAGGAAAAGGGGTTACGCCAAAAGATGTGGCTTTATACATTATTTCAAAATTAACTACTTCGGGTGCTACAGGCTATTTTGTAGAATATGCTGGGGATGTTTTTGAAAATATGAGCATGGAAGGCCGTATGAC
>JBJTMZ010000311.1:0-8481 GCA_046073805.1 Aquirufa sp. | reverse complement strand
TCTATCGACTCGCCTTCAAATACCCCGCCAACTCACTCAATCGATCCGTACCAATATAATCCACTCCCAAATCCAAAAATGTCTGGTAAGCCATTAAACTCTCCGGAGTAGCCCATAAACGCACCACTCGTCCAGCCGAATGCACCTTATCGATGTACTCTTTCAATTTTGCCTTCAACCCAGGCGTCATCGGCGTATTGCCATTCCAGATACCAAACTTGTAGAATGCCTCACTCTCCAAAACGACATGGGAGGCTAAAAAAGAAGGGACAGGCTCGTTCGACCGACCGTCGAAGCTAATCCATTCCGGATATTTGACATAATCCGACACCGCCGGACGATTACCCGAGATGACAATCCGAAATTTATGCTTTAAAATCAGGGCTTTGTAAGGCTCAATTGCTTTCAATAAAAGCGGCATGGTTGAGTCGGCCGACGTCTTGCTATCAATCAATAATTGGTGAAAATTACCGGCTTTGCCCGACTCCAATACCCGAACAACAGGGTCTAAATACAAGTTTTGAAAGGTTCTAGATGCCTTTAAATCCTTGACATCATGGGCAACGAGCAATTGGCCATTCACTGCATAAACATCCACTTCGATGGAACCAAAGCCCAACGAAAAGGCCTCGTAAAAAGGCCTTTCGTGTTCATAATCATTATGTGCATGTGCTTTTGACAACAAATTTTGGCCCATCAAGGAGCTGGACACCAACAAGAACAAAAGCAAATACTTCATCATTTATCCCTTTAAATAATCTCCCGACGCAATTCGCGTTTTCGGATCAATCTTCTTGTTGTAAAGATAAGCATAGGATGTTATCTCCTTGCCCTTAAGATTCACGGTAACATGCTCACGAACAAACAAGGACTTCGCCGAGCTTTCCGGATCAAACTCCTCATACTCATCCAACACGTTCAATAACTTAATCGTATTCGAAAGCAAGTACAACTCACCCACTACCTGATCTTTTTTATCCTCCGACGGAATGATTCCTGGGTAATCCGCCACCTGGTACATCTGACCTTGATAGGTCGCCATGCCCACATAATCCGAATTACGCGCAATCAGACGATGTAAGTCATTGCCACAATCACGACGCAAAGTCCCATAAACGAATAAATACTCTTCTACATCCGGTTCCGGTAATTTGGCCTCTTCCAAAGTCAATACCAAATCCTCTTGCTCAACCACTGTTCCCTCATTCAATACCACATTACCAATAATACCCTCAAACGGCGCCGAAACAATCGACTCCATTTTCATCGCCTCAATCACATACAATGGCGCATTCTTCTTCACCTCTTCACCCGGTTTCACCAAGATCCGACTCAATCTTCCCTGCAATGGAGCCCCAATATCGCCTTTGCCCTTCGCCTTCGCATGTTGGGCCCGCTCTACCTTGATATTCTTATCCAGAATCTTCAAACGACGCGCCTGACCATTTAATTCGAACGTAATGTTACGAAGGCCAGACTCGTCCGGATCCGACATATACAAGTACTTCACAATGATTGTCTTACCTGGCTCAATCGTAATCATGATCTCCTCATCTTGCTTCAATCCATAGAAGAAAGCGGGGGTTGGCATCATCGACAAATCACCATACAAGGCCTGATTCTTGTAGAAATCTTCATAGACCTTCGGATACATTTTGTACGATAGGTAGTCGAAGAAACCATCTTCATTATCCGGGAATCTCGCCACAAAGGCCGCATAATCCTTATCAAAATCAATCGGAGCTAAATGATCATTCGGACGACCCTCGTAAGCGACTTCACCCTTCAACACAATCTCTTGTAATTGTTTCGGGAAGCCTTGATACGGTTGGCCTAAACCTCCCTTAAAGAAATCCTTCACGGATTCCGGAAACGACAAGGTAGAACCTTTGGCATACACATCCTCCGCAGTTAAGCTATTCGCCGTCATGAAGATGGCCATATCACCTACGACTTTCGACGAAGGTGTCACTTTCACAATATCCCCAAACAACTTATTCGCCTCCGAATAATTATCCTTCAATAACTCAAACTTATCCCCTACGCCTAAGGCAATTGCCTGTCCACGTAAGTTGGTGTATTGACCACCCGGAATCTCATTATTATATACTTCGGCAGTTCCCGCTTTCAGTTCCGACTCAAATGGGAAATACATCGCACGAACGGCTTCCCAATAATTCGAGTAGTTATTCATGGCATCCAAATCCAAGCCTGAATCATACGGATGCCCTTGCATCATTGCCACTAAAGAATTTAAGTTCGGCTGAGAAGTTAAACCCGACATGGCCGCTAAGGCGCCATCCACCACATCCACCCCCGCTTCAATGGCTTTCAAATAGGTTGCCGATTGAACGGATGCCGTATCATGGGTATGCAAGTGGATCGGAATCGCGACTGCCTTCTTTAATTCTGTGACTAATTTTTCTGCTTGGAAAGGACGAAGCAAACCTGCCATATCTTTGATACAAAGCATGTGAGCTCCCGCATCTTCTAATTGGCGGGCCATATCCAAATAATATTGCAGATTGTATTTCTCATTCGTAAACACATCGCCCGTATAGCAAATGGCCGCTTCAGCAATACCTGGCGTACGTTCACGCACCGCCTTGATCGAAACTTTCATCGCATCGATCCAGTTCAAGGAATCGAAAATACGGAAGACATCGATGCCCGCCTCGGATGATTTCTCGACAAACTTCTCAATCAAATTATCGGGATAGGCTGAATAACCAACGGCATTCGAGCCACGGAACAACATCTGCAAAAGCATATTCGGCATCGCCTCGCGGAATGCTTCTAAACGCTTCCAAGGTGATTCGTGCAAGAATCGCATGGCAACATCAAATGTGGCACCACCCCAAACTTCCATCGAGAATAAATTCGGGAATGTTTTGGCAAAACCAGATGCGACAGCCAACATATCTTGAGTACGCACACGCGTCGCCAAAAGCGATTGGTGACCATCCCGAAAAGTCGTGTCCGTAAACAAGACTTGCTTCGAATCCCGAATATGCTTCGCAAAACGCTCAGGTCCTAGTTCTGTCAATAATTGCTTGTGACCGCGCGGAAATTCAGCTAATTCATCCACGGATGGAATAATTGCCGGACGGAAAGGAGCCGATGGCTTTACCTTTACATCTGGATTTCCATTCACGATCACTTCACCCAAATAGCGTAAAGCTTTCGTCGAACGATCGCGCGTCGGCTTGATGTTAAATAACTCCGGATGATTCGCGATAAATGGTACCGTACAATTACCCTCCTGAAATACTGGATGGGTAATAACATTGCGCAAGAATGGGATATTTGTCTTAACCCCACGAATACGGAATTCCGATAAAGCACGGTTCAAACGCTCGGATGCGCCACGAAGTGTACGTCCTTTGGCAGATACCTTCACCAACATCGAATCGAAATACGGTGAAATCTTCACCCCTGGATAAGAGGAACCCTCATCCAAACGAATACCAAAACCTGCCGCATTACGGTAGGCAATAATCGTACCAAAATCCGGCTTGAAGCCATTGGATGGATCCTCCGTGGTAATCCGACACTGAATCGCAAAACCTTTCAACGGAATATCCTCCTGGTTTTGAATAAAGATTCCGGGATCCGACAACTTATAATTTTGGGCCACTAAGATCTGCGTACGCACGATATCGATGCCCGTAACTTCCTCTGTAATCGTGTGCTCGACCTGAATACGTGGATTTACCTCAATGAAGTAAATGTTTTCGTCCTTGTCGACCAAGAACTCCACCGTCCCTGCATTGTAATAGTTTACCGCTATACCAATCGATAAAGCATAAGCATATAATTTTTGCTTGGTTTCTTCTTTTAGACCAAATGAGGGTGCCACCTCAACGACCTTTTGAAAACGGCGTTGAACGGAGCAATCCCTTTCGTACAAATGCACCAAATTACCATGTTGGTCGCCTAATAACTGAACTTCAATGTGCTTGGGATCATCAATGAATTTCTCGATAAACAAGGTATCATCCCCAAACGCATTTTTTGCCTCGTTCTTGGCTTCCGAATGTGCTTTTTCCAACTCCTCTTCCGTACGTACGACACGCATGCCACGTCCACCACCACCGGCAGCCGCTTTCACCATGACAGGAAAAGTAATGCGACGAGCTTCCGATAAAGCATTTTCATAGACCGACATATCGCCTTTGGAATCCTGAATCATCGGCACATTCGCTTTCAAAGCAGCAACTTTCGCGGCAACCTTATCGCCTAAGGCATCCATAGCCTCCGGAGATGGCCCCACGAATACGATGCCTTCTTCCCGACAACGACGTGCCAAACCTACATTTTCCGATAAGAAACCATAGCCAGGGTGAATGGCATCAATCTTCTTGGACTTACACAAAGTAATTAATCCTTCGATATCCAAATAGGGTTTCAAAGGCTCATTGTCTTTTCCGATCTGATAAGCTTCATCGGCTTTATATCGGTGTAAGGAATAGCGATCCTCAAAAGTATAAACGGCAACCGTTCTGATACCAAGTTCAGAAGCGGCACGCATGATACGGATGGCGATTTCACCGCGGTTCGCGATGAGAAGACTCGAGATTTTCTTAACGTATGATTTTGGCATGCGAATAATTTTAGTGCATCATAACAAAAATGATAAATTAATTGGTATTAAAGTGCGATGACCCGTATTTTATTTGGTGAAACTTGAAAATTTACAATAATTATTGGGTTCGTTACCAAAATCACTTCGCTAAAAAAAATATCGCACGCCTTCCTTTGAAATTTCTTAACTTGCATTCCCAAATTTTACCCATTTTATATGAGCGGATCGAAACCATTTATTGGCATTACCCTTGGAGACTACAACGGCATTGGGCCGGAAGTAATTTTAAAAGCCTTGGGCAGCCAGCGCATCTTAAAATGGTGTACGCCAGTCATCTATGGTTCCCAGCAGGTCATTCAGTTTTACCGGAAGCAATTGGAATTGCAAGAGTGGTCGGTGAAAACAATTGCCAAAATCGAAGACGCAACCGAAGGACATACTTCCCTTATATCTTGTTGGGACGACACCAACACCGTCGTAGAACCTGGAAAAGTAACCCCTGAAGCAGGGAAAGCTGCTTTTGCATGCTTGGATCGGGCGGCACAGGATTTAGATAAGGGACTACTGGCCGCGCTAGTTACCGCACCTATCAATAAGCATAACATACAATCGGAGGATTTTAAATTCCCGGGGCATACGGAATATTTAACGGAACGCTTTGAAGCCAAAAATTCCCTCATGATGATGGTGAGCGAAGGCTTCCGCATGGGTGTAGCAACAGGTCATTTACCATTGCAAGAGGTGAGCAAAGCCCTTACCAAAGAACTGATTAAGAATAAAATCGATGTCTTCTTGCAGAGTTTGAAGGAAGATTTTGCCATCGAGAAACCGAAACTTGCCGTTTTGGGACTCAACCCACATGCGGGTGAGGCGGGGTTATTGGGACAGGAGGAGTTGGAAATCATCCAACCGGTCATTGAGGAATACCGTAAAAAAGGCGTTTTGGTTTTCGGACCCTATCCGGCTGATGGATTCTTCGGAAAGGCACAATTCAAGGAATTTGATGGCGTTTTGGGCATGTACCATGACCAAGGATTAATTCCATTTAAATACATTGCATTCGAAACAGGGGTTAATTTTACAGCTGGACTTCCGATCATTCGGACTTCACCAGACCATGGAACAGCCTATGATATCGCAGGTAAAAATGTAGCAGATCCAAGTTCATTCTTGCATGCCTTCTTTTTAGCGATCGATTTGGTCAAAAACCGCATGCACGTTTAATCCATGGCGAAAAAAGTCCTGATCATTGATGAAGTTCATCCCTCACTTGCCAAGGAATTACGTTCCCTGGGTTTTGAGGTTGATGAGCAGTCGGCGATTCATCCCAAGGATGTTTCACTGATCAACTATCAAGGATTGGTTCTTCGCTCCAAAATGCCGCTAGGTGCTAAGGAATTAGCAAACACAAGTTTAGAATTTATTGCTCGAGCAGGTGCGGGTCTCGATTTAATCGACCTAGAATACTGCCAGGCTAATCAGATTGCCGTATTCAGTGCTAATGAAGGCAATCGCGATGCGGTGGCGGAACATGTGATTGGTCATTTGATCACAATCGCGCGCAAGATCAATACAGCAGATGCGGAGGTCCGTTCAGGGATTTGGAATCGAGAAGGAAATCGGGGCTGGGAATTACAAGGAAAGACATTAGGTATCATTGGTTACGGAAACATGGGTCAGAGTCTTGCCAAGAAATTGCAAGGTTTCGACATGAATATCCTTGCATACGATAAATATGCGCCTTGTACAAGTAGCATGGAGCGCATTTTTCAAGAGGCAGATATTTTAAGTTTGCATATACCCTTGACCGATGAGACAAAAGAGCTAGTTGATAAAAGCTTCTTAGCCCAATTCGCCAAACCCATCGTTTTAATTAATTCGTCCCGCGGTTCGATTTGTTCCTTGGATGCGCTAGCACAAGGATTATCCACAGGAAAATTACGCGGTTTGGCATTGGACGTACTGCCCAATGAAAAATTAAGCACTTGGTCGGAAGGCGAAAAAACGCTTTTCGACCAAATCGCATCACACCCTGCTACCCTATTCAGCCCCCACGTGGCGGGTTGGACGACCGAGAGTTATTGGAAAATCAATGATGCCCTGATTGATAAAATTAAAGCCCATTACCAGCTATGAATTACCCAGAAAACATTGCTGAAAAACTAGGCTTCCATCAAATAAAGGAGCATATACAGGAGGCTTGCTTAAGCCCGATGGGCGCGGAATATGCCGCCAAAATGAAATTCTCTACCCGTTTCCCCGTGGTCAAGCAATGGGTGGAACAGGTGCATGAGATGAAACAAATCATGGCGGAACATGGTGGGGAATGGCCCCAACAAGATTATTTTGATCTCCGTCCTTGGTTTGCGCCATTATCATTAGATGGGCATTATTTAGCCCCGGAAGAATGGCGAGATTGGCATCGAGGTTTGGATATTTTGTATCAGGTAATTCGCTTCTTTGCGGGAATCGATGCAGAAAAATACCCCGAGATTAGTAAGATTACACAGGCTTATGTGAAGAAGGAAGAGGAACAAGGATTTAATTTCCGACAAATCATCCCGATAATCCAAGAATTGGATCGCGTATTTGACATCAATGGTCAAATTAAAGAAAGCGCCTCGGCGGCTTTGGGCGACTTGCGTCGGAAGCGATTTGCCGAGGAACAAAACCTGCGTAAGAAGTTAGATTCCTATATCCAGCAAGCCTACAAGGAAGGTTGGGTGAGTAAAGATTTTTCTTTGACTCTACGTAATGGACGGATGGTCATTCCGTTAGCAGCTGAGCATAAACGCAAAATTAAGGGATTCGTGCAAGACGAATCGGACACAGGAAAGACTGTGTATTTAGAACCCGCAGATGCGCTCGTTTTGAACAACGAGATCAAATCCCTGGAATCAGCGGAACGCAGAGAAATTATTCAGATTTTGTCGCGACTATCCGACCGCGTGCGGCCAATGGTACCCATGTTAACAGCTTGGTATCAATGGCTCGGAATCATCGACTTTGTTCGCGCGAAGGCCGTTTGGGCGATCGAGCATGATGCCATTTTACCGCATGTAAAATCCACGCCTTGGGTCGAATGGAAAGGGGCTCGGCATCCCATTTTGGAAGAGTCTTTGGCGAAGATTGGTAAAAAAATCAAGGCCTTGGACATCAAATTGGATGACCAAAAACGCATCATGGTCGTGTCTGGACCGAATGCAGGAGGTAAATCGGTGACCTTATCGACCATCGGATTATTGCAATATTTATTCCAATCGGGCTGTTTAGTACCCGTCACCGAAGGATCCACCATGGGCTTTTTCGATCAGATCTTCTTGGATATGGGCGATGAGCAAAACCTAGAAAACGAATTGAGTACCTATTCATCCCACTTGAGTAACATGCGGCATTTTTTGGCCCATGCTCAAGACAAAACATTGCTACTCGTCGATGAATTTGGTACCGGAACGGAGCCTTCGTTGGGTGGAGCGATTGCAGAATCCATTTTAGAAAAATTAGCAGATAAAGGTGCTTACGGTGCCATCAATACGCACTTTGGGAATTTAAAGAGTTTAGCGGATCGCAAGCAGGGACTATTCAATGCGGCGATGCGCTACGATACGACGCATTTGGAGCCCCAGTTCATTTTGGACATGGGTAAACCGGGAAGTTCCTTTGCATTTGAAATTGCCCAAAAGATTGGCTTACCGAATCAAATCATCGAGAATGCCCGAAAAAAACTGGGGAAGAATCAGGTGGACTTCGACAAGTTATTGATGGAAACGGAAACGGAAAAGCAGATTTGGGAGGCCAAAAACACGAGCTTAGCACTTCAATTGGCGCAGGCCGAAAGTATTAAGGAACAGTATTCAAGTCTAAAAAACCATTTAGAAGAAGAGCAGAAACGCTTG
>JBJTMZ010000310.1:0-3444 GCA_046073805.1 Aquirufa sp. | reverse complement strand
CGTTCTTCTTCCTTCTGAGTTCGCGATAACCACTGCCTCATTTCCTTCCATAACCGCCACACATGAGTTGGTGGTTCCTAAGTCAATTCCAATAATTTTTCCCATGATATTTTTAATTATTTTTTCTCCCTTTTCTACAAGGATAATGCCATTTCAAAGCGATGTGTCAGTTTATGACATATTGTCACATTTAAATATTATTCGATTAATTTCGTCAGTGAATCGGGCTTTGATGTATCTTTGTTCATTCTAAAATACGAACATAATGTCAACAACATCTGATTTTATCTGGGTCGAAGGTTCTGAGCCACATCGCCAGCGGACAAGAGAGATTATTAAAAAACATCCCGAGGTTAAAAAGTTAATTGGTAAGAATCCAATGACATTTTTATGGATTCTCGTATGTGTGGGTATGCAAATCGCCATTGCCTATTTTGTGAAGGATTTATCTTGGGCTTGGATTATCGGTACTGCCTGGTTGGTAGGAGCTTTCCCTACGCATACACTATTTGTCTGTATTCACGAATCTGCGCATAACTTGATTTTCAAAAAGAATTGGTTGAATGTCGCCGCAGGTATTATTGCGAATTTTCCGTCCTTGTTTCCAACGGCCATTTCATTTAAAAATTACCATTTAAAGCATCATGCTTTTCAAGGAGTTCATGAATTGGATGCGGATTTGCCAGATTACTATGAGGCTAAATTGATCAATAATTATTTCATTGGAAAGATCCTTTGGTTAATGCTTTATCCCTTTTTTCAGGGTATTCGTACGATTCGTTGTATCGAATTAGCAGTTTTCGATCGGGGTGTTATGATGAACATATTAGCCCAATTAACCTTTGATTTTCTAATTGTGTATTTCTGGGGATGGCCAGCCTTGGCCTATTTGGGTTTAAGCTTTCTTTTTTCGGTGGGTCTACATCCCTTGGGAGCTCGTTGGATTCAAGAACATTATTTGGTTCTCGATATGAATCAAGAAACCTACAGTTATTATGGTCCTTTGAACGGGATTAATATGAACGTAGGATATCACAATGAGCATCACGACATGCCATCAGTGCCTTGGAACAACTTACCTAAGTTGAAATCTTCTGCGCCAGAATTTTACGAGAACTTAAAGTATCATACCTCCTTTGTGAAGCTCTTGTTTACTTTCATCTTCTCTCAGGAAATTGGCTTATATTCTCGTATTGCACGAAAAGAGCGTGCAGGTGTTCCCTTGACTGATAAGTCGACGCCCGATATCGATATCGCATAAAAAAAGGTCAGCTTTCCGGCTGACCTTTTTGTTTAAATCGATTGCTTACTGTTTGCTTCAATCGTATAGCTTTTTCCTTTTACCCCCAATGTGATCGGGGTAGCGGAAAGATTATCGATTTCAATTCCCGACTTATGGATCTTGATCGCTAATTGATTCGCGCGGAAATTAATTTTGAATGAATATTCTTCCCATTGAGCTGGTAAGAACGGTTCAAAGTTCAATTGGTGATTGGAGACTGTCATGCCTCCAAAGCCTTTCACGATCGACATCCAAGTTCCCGCCATCGATGTGATATGGCATCCATCTTCTGTATCATTGTTATAATCATCCAAATCCAAACGGGCTGCACGCGTGTAGAATTCGTAGGATTTATCCTCTTTACCCAATTTGGCCGCTAAGATGCTATGAACACATGGGCTTAATGAGGATTCATGTACCGTGATAGGTTCGTAGAAATCATAGTTTCGAGCTATTTCTTCTTTCGTAAAATCGTTTTCGAAGAAATACATTCCCTGCAAAACATCCGCTTGCTTGATGTAGCAAGAACGCAAGATGCGATCCCATGACCAATTTTGGTTGATCGGTCTTTGACCGGCCGGGATGCTTTCTACTGGGGCAATTACCTTATCCAAAAAGCCATCCTGCTGTAAATAGATTCCCTTATTTTCATCACGCGGGAAATACATATTCGCTATGATATGTTCAAATTGTGCTATTTCGCTTGCCTGGAAAGCTGTTTTGGCTAATTTTTCTTTCGCTTCGTTCGGATAATTTGCTTGAATCTCAGCGAATACTTCTAAGGTATATTTCAAACACCAAACAGCGAAGTAATTTGTGTACCAGTTGTTATTGACGTTGTTTTCGTATTCGTTGGGACCTGTGACACCTAACATTACGTATTTTTGGTGGTTTTCCGACCAATTGACACGTTGGGCCCAGAATCGAGAAATTCCAATTAAAACTTCCCAACCGTAATCCACTAAGTGCTTGCGATCATTCGTGTATTCCACATAATCGATGATGGCGTAGGCAATCGCTCCATTTCGGTGAATCTCTTCAAAAGTAATTTCCCATTCATTGTGACACTCCTCACCGTTCATGGTTACCATCGGATATAAAGCTGCTCCTTGATCGAATCCGAGTTTACCCGCATTTTCAATGGCACGATCTAATTGTTTCCAACGATAGATTAAGAGATTCTTAGCAACTTGTTGTGGTGCCGTCGATAAATAGAAAGGAATGCAATAGGCCTCCGTATCCCAATAAGTCGAACCACCATATTTTTCACCTGTAAATCCTTTCGGTCCAATATTTAAACGATCGTCTGCGCCTGTATAGGTTTGATTCATCTGGAAAATGTTGAATCGAATACCTTGCTGGGCCGAAACATCCCCTTTTATCACGATATCATTAATCGCCCATTTTGCCTCCCAAGCGGCAGCTTGTTCGATTAGCATTTGCGCAAATCCCTTTTTGCTAATTCGATTTAAATAAGCTTGTGACCGAGTTAACAGTTCTTGTGTGGGATGATTTTCAGAACTTAAATTAACGGCATATTTGAAAATAGTTAGGCTATCCCCTTCATTAACCGGTATGGAATAAGTCAACGAACTGTATTTTTCAGATGTATTTGTTATCGCATTTAGGGAAAGAGATTGGCCGTTTAATTCGATTTGAACTTGTTGGCCCGTTAAAACTTCAAATCCCGTTTTCTTGGTTTTCGACCAAACGTAAGAGGTATTTCCCTCTGCTCCTACTTGAACTTGATCCCAAAATTTTTCATCATAATTGGAATCTTTGTTCTTGATATCCCCATCAATGAAAGCTTTTACTTGAATAGAATCCGAGAAATTTAAAGCTTTTATGGTAAACGAAATGGCCCCTGATTCATCATCAGCCATACTATTAAAACGGATCGACTTAATCTCGAGTGATTTACCGGAAGGCAAACTTATTTGGCAAGTACGAAGGATATAGCCTTCCTTCATATTCAATTCCCGGTAAAATGCATGAACGGTGCTCTGGTGTAGGTCGACGATTTCATTGCCAATTTTAATTTCTAAACCATTCCAATTGGCTGCATTTAATACTTTTGCGAAGTATTCGGGATATCCATTTTTCCACCAGCCTACGCGGGTTTTATCTGGATAATAGACTCCAGCCACGTAATTGCCTTGGAG
>JBJTMZ010000309.1:0-4724 GCA_046073805.1 Aquirufa sp. | reverse complement strand
ATCCCAGTCACAAGAGGCTCCTAGTTTCTTTAATTGGTCGAGGATAATTCCGCCGTATTTGTCCTTCCATTCGAAGGCGTGGGTTAGGAATTCCTCGCGTGAAATATCTTTCTTTTCGATGCCTTTTTCTTTCAGCATCGCAACAACTTTCGCTTCCGTGGCAATAGACGCATGGTCGGTTCCTGGAACCCAACATGCTTCTTTCCCTTCCATACGCGCCTTGCGAATCAAGACGTCTTGGATGGTATTATTCAGCATGTGCCCCATGTGTAACACGCCCGTCACATTTGGTGGAGGGATGACGATGGAATACGCTTCTTTTGTCGGGTTGGGTTTAGAGGCAAAGAACTTGTTCTCTAACCAATAGGCGTACCATTTCTGTTCAATTTCCTGCGGGGCGTAATTCTTATCAATCATAAAAGCGTATGAATATTTATAGCCTACAAAGATAATTGATTTCGGCCAAAGGAGTGGGTGGATTATTAAAACAATTCGATGTAATTTTGGTTAAAATACAAATTCGCAAATATGGGCTTTTTACTTTGGTTGGGGACTTTTTTCGGGATGGAGGGCGTCGCTTGGTTTACCCATAAATACATCATGCACGGAATTATGTGGAACTGGCACCAGTCCCACCATGTTCACCACAAAAATGCGTTGGAGAAAAATGATCTTTTTTCGGTCGTTTTCGGAATTTCTTCGACCCTAACAATTGTAGCCGGCGCTGAAATCCCGGAATTATGGCCGCTGTTTTACATTGGATTGGGGATTGCTACCTACGGACTATTCTACTTCATTTTTCATGACATCATCGTGCATCGCCGGGTAAAGATTAAATACAAGGCGACGAGCCGCTACATGAAGCGCATCATGAAAGCGCATTATGTACACCATGAGGTGCATACAAAAGAAGGTGCAGAGGCTTTTGGTTTCCTCTACGCCCCCAAAAAATATCAATAAGCTTATTGAACAAATCCCACCCCAACCGTGGAGTTGGAGAATTCATCAATTAAGATGAAGGCGCCATTCGCAGGATTCTTGGAATATACATCTGCACTAATCGGCTGAGCGGTGCGCAAGGCGATCCGACCAATCTCATTTAATTTCAAGGAATCAACCCCCTCGGTGGATGTTTGAGCCACTACGTCCAAA
Organism: Aquirufa sp.; assembly: GCA_046073805.1. GTDB lineage: Bacteria > Bacteroidota > Bacteroidia > Cytophagales > Spirosomataceae > Aquirufa. Next base: position 3,572 of record JBJTMZ010000309.1, on the reverse strand, counting down.
CGCTCAGTGATTTGCGAAATCTTGGCTTTGGTCGTGTTGATTCCGTGTTGCAATAAATAAGTTTTGCCAGGGGTGAGGGCTTGGTGGTCGAGCCAACAAACCTGTGCCGAAAAATCTTTTAATTGCGGCGCAGCCGTATCATTGGCCAACACGATCGTGTTTCCGCGGGATATATCAATGTCGGTCGACAAGGTGATTACAACCGAATCCCCAGCTTTCCCTTCGCTTAATTTTTTATCAAATTTTTCAATGGTGGCGATGGTGCTTTCTTGTCCCGTTGGCAACACACGTACTGCGTCACCTACCTTGAACGTACCTGAACTTATTTTTCCGGCATATCCGCGGAAATCGTGATAAGCCTCCGTCATCGGACGCACCACAAATTGTACGGGGAAGCGAGCTGGGGCATGGGCCAAGGTCTCGGCATATTCAAATCCTTCTAATTCACCTAAAAGCGTATTGCCTGTAAACCATGGCATGTGTTCTGCTTTTTGGGTAATGTTTTGACCATACAACGAAGAGATTGGCAAGAAGCTTACTTCTTGTCCTTCAAAGGTCGTTTGTGCAACGAGTTCGGTAAGGCTTGCTTTGATGGCTTCGAATGTCGACTCTTGGAATTGCACCAAGTCCATTTTGTTCACGCAAATAATCACTTTCGGGATGCGTAACATCGCTGCGATTGATAAGTGTCGTGCCGTTTGTTCGACCAAACCTTGTCGGGCATCCACCAAAATCAACGACACCTTGACATTCGAGGCACCCGTTACCATGTTGCGTGTATATTCCACGTGACCGGGCGTATCTGCGATGATGTATTTACGGGTAGGCGTAGAAAAATAGATGTGCGCCACGTCGATGGTGATTCCCTGTTCGCGTTCCGCGATCAGGCCATCCGTCAGCAAGGAAAGGTCTAAAAAGTCCAATCCTTTTCTTTTGGAAGCCGATTCGAGGGCCTCGATTTTATCTTTGGTAATAGAATTAGTCTCGTATAATAAGCGACCGATCAAGGTACTTTTTCCATCATCTACGGAGCCGGCGGTTGCTATGCGTAATATATCCATTGTCTTGTTCGCTTGATTAAAAATAACCTTGTTGTTTTCTTTTTTCCATGGCTGCCTCTGAACGTTTATCATCGATTCGTGCGCCACGTTCGGAGATCTCAGCCGAAAGAATTTCTTCGATAATGACATCGATGTCGCTCGCTTCCGAAGCCACGGCAGCGGTACAAGTCATGTCACCCACCGTACGGAAACGAACGGTTGCCTCAAATGGAATCTCATCCGCTTCCTTGTTCAGGTATTCAGAATCCGCCCAAAGCATGCCATCGCGTTCGATAACTTGGCGTTTATGTGAGTAATAGATACTCGGGATTTCCATCTTTTCTTCCTTGATGTAATTCCAAACATCTAATTCGGTCCAGTTGGAGATGGGGAACACACGTACATTTTCACCCACGGCGATTCGGCCGTTCAACATGTCAAATAATTCGGGCCGTTGGCGTTTGGCGTCCCACTGTCCGAAGTCATCGCGTACGGAGAAGATGCGCTCTTTGGCGCGGGCTTTCTCTTCGTCCCGACGGGCACCTCCGATGCAGGCATCGAATTTAAATTCTTCAATCGTATCCAATAAGGTTACGGTTTGTAATACGTTTCGAGAGGCATACTTACCTGATTCCTCCTTGGCTTTACCTTGATCGATCGAATCTTGTACGTAACGAACGATTAGTTCTGCGCCTGTTTCTTTGGCTAGCCAATCCCGAAATTCGATCGTCTCAGGGAAGTTGTGCCCCGTATCGATGTGAACTAGAGGGAAGGGGATCTTACCTGGATAAAATGCTTTTTGTGCTAGGCGAACCAAGGTAATGGAGTCCTTACCTCCTGAAAATAGGAGGGCAGGGCGCTCGAATTGCGCGGCTACTTCGCGAAGGATGTAAATGGATTCATCCTCGAGCTGGCGAGGGAAGTGTCCGATTTTATCGTTTAAGGTATTCATATTGTGCTATTAGGCGTGTAGTCCACATTCTTTTTGAGAATTTTCCCACCACCAACGGCCTGCACGCGGGTGTTCTCCTTCTGAGATGGCGCGCGTACACGGCGCACATCCGATGGAAATAAATCCTTTTTTGTGTAAGGGATTTTGTGGGATTTTATGTTCTGTCAAATATTGAGTTAGTGTTTCGAAAGACCAATCGATCAAGGGATTGATCTTATAAAGATTCTTTTGGGCATCCCATTCGATCATAGGCATGTCGGCACGATTCTCGGATTGCTCCGCACGTAGCCCCGTAATCCAAACATCCGCACCTTGGAGGGCACGATTAAGGGGTTCGATTTTTCGGATGAAGCAACATTCCTTGCGGTTTTCCACGGATGTGTAGAAAGAATTGAAACCTTTTTCAGCCACTAATTTTTCGACCGCTTGGGTTTGCGGAAAATAGGTTTTGAGTTCAAAACCCAATTTTTTAACCGTCAAGTCAATCAATTCATAGGATTCCTGAAATTGGCGGCCTGTATCTAAGGTGAAGATTTCAATACCTAAATTTTGCGAAGCAATCGCGTGGGTAATCGCTTGGTCTTCTTGGCCGAATGAGGTTGAAAAAACCAGTTTTTTACCAGCAAAATGCGATGCGATTTGTTGCATGCGCTCCGGTAAAGTAAGAGCCCTTAAAGATGTTTCGAAATTTTCAGGAATCATGTGGTAAATTTTGTGCAAAGATATATAAAGTCTATTGAATAGCTATACTATGCTTTAAAAATAATACATGAATGTTTGAAAACTTTTATAAATTGGATTGAGTTTAAAGACTATGCGAACGGGAAATGAAATCATCTTGGATGATGCTGCTGATGACCAGGCAGAGGTGTATTTGGATTTACGCAATCTGAAGCACTTGGTGCGTCATGGGGAAGGGCAGCGTTTAGAATTCAAGATGAAGGTGAAGTTTCCGGAGAAGATTATCAAGGAGTTGGTCGCCTTTGCCAATTCAGATGGCGGACACTTGTTCGTGGGTGTAGCGGATGATGGCCAAATCGAAGGGTCAAAATTCGTGGATGAGGATCAATTTTTATTAGAGAAAGCTATTTCAGCGTATTGTTTTCCTGCTTTTACCTATCATGTTTATCGTATTCCCCTTGAAAACGGTCGGGCGGTCTTAGTGTACCATGTTTTTGAGAGTGTCGACAAGCCGCATTTTGTCCAATTGGAAACGGATCCGCATCCGGTTTGTTATGTACGGGTGAAGGATCGAACGATCAAGGCAAGTAAAGAGATGAAGCAGATCCTTCGTCGGGAAAACGAAGAGGGCCTATCTTTTGCCTACGGAGATTCTGAGCGGTGGTTGATGGAATACCTCCGGACGAATGAACAGATTACACTTTCGGACTTCGCGACAAAAGCGAATTTGCCAATTTGGCTAGCATCCCGTAAATTGGTGTTGTTGGTTTTAAGTCGGGTTTTGAAAATCGAAGCAGGCGAACAACAGGATCACTATTCTTTGCGATGAAAAAATGGCTTATTTTTCTGGCAGTTTTGCCCTTGGCTTGTTCGAAAGTAGCCAATGATCCTGGGATTAC
>JBJTMZ010000308.1:0-5364 GCA_046073805.1 Aquirufa sp. | reverse complement strand
TCAATGTTGGGTAAGCGACGAAGCGCTTCAATGTGTGCGGGTCCGATAAAACCGGTACCTACGATACCTACTTTAATTTTAGTCATGATCTATTAGATTTCAAATTTTGTCCATTTATTCTGGTTGTCTTTGGCCGAACGAACCACGTTCTCAATGAATGCCATCCCCATGATTCCCTCGTCTATGCCTGGGAAATCATACATCGGGTCTTGTGGCTTACCTGCCCAGCGTGCTCTTACGGCAAAGGCAAAATTGCGGTAGATATTCGCGAAGGTTTCTACATAGCCTTCCGGGTGTCCCGCTGGTTGGCGCGAATGCGCATTCGCCGCCGCGGATAAATTACCCACCGCCGTGCGAATGGTTCTTGCCCCTTCATCTCGGGTGCGGAAGGTCAAGGTATTGGGTTCCATTTGGTGCCAGGTAATTCCTGCCTTGCTTCCATAGATACGGAAGTTGAAGTCATTTTCCTCCCCATTGCAAATCTGTGAGCAATGCAACACGCCTTTGGCTCCGTTATTGTAATGCAATAAGATATTGCCATCGTCATCCAATAAGCGTCCTTCAACGAAAATAGTCAAGTCGGCGCAAAGCTCTGTAATATGTAATCCGGTAATGTATTCAATTAAATTCTCACAATGTGTTCCAATATCGCCGATGGCACCTGCAGCGCCACAACGTTCCGGGTCTGTACGCCATGCGGCCTGTTTTTGACCAGTTGCTTCAACTAAATCGATCAACCAGCCTTGCGGATATTCTACGATGATCTTACGAATTTCGCCTAATTGACCCGAGTCTACAAGGTGTTTCGCCTCTTTGACCATCGGATAGGCAGTATAATTATGGGTCAATGCGAAGATTAGACCCGTTTGATCAATGATTTTTTTAAGTTCTTTCGCCTCAGCTAAGTTCAAGGTTGCTGGTTTGTCGCAAACAACGTGGAATCCGTTTTCTAAGGCCATTTTGGCTGCCGGAAAATGCACGTGGTTTGGAGTTACGATGGAAACGAAATCCATGCGTTCCCCTTCCGGTAATTCCTTTTCCTTGAGAATCATTTCCTCGAAGGAACCATACACGCGATTCTCGGGTAAATAAAGTGCTTCTCCTGTTGCTCTTGATTTTTCAGGATTCGAGCTGAATGCCCCACAAACTAATTCGATTTCGCCGTCTAATTGCGCACCTCTGCGGTGAACGGCACCAATGAAGGCTTCGGTACTTCCACCGATCATGCCCATTTTTAATTTTCTTCCTCGCCGACTCGCTGCAGTCGTAGACGTTCCTCCTTGGATCATATATTGATAGATTTAGATTGTTACAAAAATAGGGCTTAATTTGATTAAATTAGCCTTTAAAGCGGGCAGATTTTTGAAAAAATTTCAAAATAAATGGACTTTGTCGGTGGAATTCAAAAATCTTTTCGTTTTTTTGGTACGATTTTTCCAATGTTGAATTTAATTTTTTTAAGATTATAATTACCAAAACCTTTTAACTAAATCTAATCTATTATGAATCAAACTGTTAATGCCAATCGTTTATTTTTGGCGTCTTGCTTTGCACTCATTACGACTTCCATGGCATTTGGAATTCGGGCTGGGGTGTTAACCCAGCTGGGTGTTCAATTTCATTTATCCAACGAACAATTAGGTTACGTTAATCAAATGGCCTTTTTAGGTTTCCCAATCGCCATGATGATTGGAGGTCCTTTGTACAATGTATTGGGTCCGAAAAAAATTATTTGGGTTGCTTTCTTTACGCACGTGATCGGTTTAATTATGACCATTTTTGCCGGTGGTTTTTGGTCCTTGTTGATTTCTACGTTCTTTGTGGGATTCGGTAATGGAACGGTGGAAGCAGCATGTAATCCGATGATTTCAGATATGTTTGAAGGAAAGGACAAGACGAAAATGTTGAATCGTTTCCACATGTGGTTCCCAGGGGGTATTGTAATCGCAACGTTGCTATCTCAATTTATGACAGATGCAAACATGGGATGGCAGTTACAAATTGCTGCCATATTGATTCCTGCGGTAATTTATGCGTATTTATTTTTTGGACAAGCGTTCCCAACTGCCGTGGTAGAAGGTGGAGCTTCAACAGGTGAAAACTTGAAGGCAATGTTATCTCCCATGTACTTGTTTATGTTGGCCTGCATGGCATTAACAGCCATTTCTGAGTTTGGTCCTGAGCAATGGATTGGACCGATTATGTCAAGTTCAGGTGCGAGCCCAATGATTATCTTGGCAATTGTAACGGGTTTAATGGCGGTAGGTCGTTATTTCGCGGGTCCAATTGTACATAAATTAGACGCTGCAGGGGTGCTTTTAGTATCAGCTATTTTGACAGCAATTGGTGTTTATTTGATGAGCTCGGCGACAGGTGGAATGGTGTATGTTTCAGCAATTATTTTTGCTTTGGGCGTATGTTATTTCTGGCCAACGATGATTGGTTATGTGGCAGAAAATATTCCATTGACGGGAGCTTTTGGTCTTTCGATTATGGGTGGTATGGGCATGTTCTCAACTTCTATTTTCCAACCGATCATTGGTAAGTGGCTAGATGCCAATACGCTGGAAGCTGCCAAAATGAATACGGGTGATGCAATTGCTATTGCGGCCGGACAGGCAACCATGGCTCAAATGGTGTTATTCCCAGCGATTTTGATCGTGGCTTTTGCGGGTTTATATTTCTTCGGTAAGAAAGCAAAACATGCTTAATCAAATCTTTGATAAATTGAAAAAGGGAGCTTTGGCTCCCTTTTTTTTATCCCAAATTCCGCATAGCTTTGGTAATTCTTACATGATTGTCAAGTTTATGCGGTATTTGTTTTTGTGCTTGTTTTTGATTGCTTGTAAACCCAATTACAATGTAGACCCATCGCAGGTCGAAAAGCAATTACGTAATTTAGAGAACGAGAATCCAGAGAGTAAAATTTTGGGAGAGACCCGTTTCGGTGAATTTGAAATAACGCTTGCCAAAGAAACGCCTTTACACCGCATTAATTTCGTCCGATTGGTGAAAATGGGCTACTTTACGGATCGCTATTTTTATCGGAATGTGTATGAAATTGGCATGCAGGGAGGGGGAGAATTTCGAGACCGATTAGCTTATCTGGTACCTGCCGAATATCCGGATCACCTAAAACCGGAGCGAGGAACCATCGCCATGGCGCGCTACGATGAGGGTAACCCCGAAAAGGCCTCTTCGCCCACCGAGTTTTTCATTGTTACCAATACCGAACAGGCAGCTCGTTTCTATAAGCAATATGTCGTTTTTGGTAAAATTACCAAAGGTCTGGCGGTCATCGATTCCATCCAGAAACAACGTTCTTTCGATGAAAAACCGGTTATTCCCGTCAAGTTTACGCTTTCGATTTCGAAGGATTAACCAAGCTCGCTAAACCTGCGAAGGTCATCACCAATAAGCAACCCACCACATTCAGCCATAAGAAAGCCATTAGGTCGATGTACCAGGCATAGATGACAATGGCTTCGGCCAGTAAGGCTGCCCAAAATACTTGATTCCCGTTTGTTTGAGGCAAGTAAAAAGCACATAGAAATACGCCCAAAATCGTTCCATAGAACCAGGAGCCGAGGATATTCACCACCTCAATCAAGCTTCCCATATTCACCGCAAATTGCGCGACGATCAAACAAAGAATTCCCCATCCCAAGGTGATTAATTTAGATACCCACCAATAATGTTTGTTGGAACCATCGGTATGTAAGAATCGCTGGTAAATATCCACCATAGAGGTCGATGTCAAAGAACCAAAGGCCGATGCCATCGAGCCCATGGAGGCCAATAAGATCATGGCAATTAAAAAGCCGACAATCCCTACAGGCAAATGATCGATGATGTAGGTTAGAAAAATGTAATTGGTATCGTGCTCTTCAAAATTTGTATTTGATTTCTTGATTTCTTGGACAGCCGATTCCCTCAATTGTTTTTGTTCCTCTTGGCTCTGATTGATGGATTGCTTTAACGTGGTAACCTGTTTTTCGTCACCTGATTTAATGGCGCGAACTAATTCGATTTCGTCCTTTTTTTTCTGCTTGAACAATGCTTTCTGTTTCAACGAAGTAGTCGGATAAGTAGCCTGTGCTTGCCAAATCTTTTCCGAATTCTTATTGAAAAACATCGGAGCCTCATTGAATTGGTAGAAGACAAAAACGAGAATTCCTACCAATAGAATAAAGAACTGCATCGGGATTTTTAAGAAGCCGTTTAATAGGAGTCCTTTTTTACTCGCGGTAGCGGATTGCCCGGAAAGGTAACGGCCTACCTGACTTTGATCGGTACCGAAATAAGAGAGTTGGAGGAAAAATCCACCAATAATTCCCGACCAGATATTGTAGCGATTATTGATGTCGAAATGCCAGTCGATCAGATTGATTTTGCCCATTTTTCCGGCGATCAACAAAGATTCATGCATGCCAATTTCCTCAGGCAGTTGGTGGATTATTAGGACTGCAGCCAGTACCATGCCGGCGAGAACGACCGACATCTGTAACATCTGTGTGTAGGATATAGCCTTAGACCCACCTAGCATGCAATATAGGGTAACTAAACTAGCCGTAAGTGCATTGGTCCAAGCCAAATTCCAGCCTAAGAGCGTAGATAAAATGATAGAAGGCGCCGCGATGGTGACGCCGGTAGAAAGTGCGCGTGGGATTAAGAACAGAAGGCTCGTCAGGATTCTTGTCTTTGAGTCGAAGCGCTGTTCCAGAAATTGGTAGGCGGTATATACTTTGAGACAGTAATAATTCGGAATAAAAGTCACGGAAAGGACAATCATGGCGATGGGAAGCCCGAGGTAAAACTGAACGAATCGCATGCCATCTGTATAGGCCTGACCGGGTGCGGATAAAAAGGTGATGGCTGAAGCTTGGGTAGCCATGACCGAAAGCATGACGTGGTACCAAGGTAGTTCGCGATCCGCCAACAAGAAGCCTTGTAAAGATTGCTTTGCCTGATTTCCCCGGTAGATGCCAAACATAACAATGCCGCCAATCGTACCAATCAATACAAGCCAGTCGGTGAGTCTCATCAGTTTATTGATACAAATAACTAAAACCTAGAAAAAACAGAATAAGAAGTAGGAGGAATGCTCCGAGTGAAATATACCAATTTGCCCATTTGGGGGCAGGCTGTTGATTTTCATTTTCCATGGCGGTGGTTTAGTGGCTTGAAATTACACATAATTCCCTGATAATTTTGAGTGTTCTGTTGGAATAATACATTTTGCTTCTTACCTTTGCAGTCCAAATTACGCGGGTGTGGTGGAATTGGTAGACATACCAGACTTAGGATCTGGCGCCGCGAGGCATGGGGGTTCGAGTCCCTCCACCCGTACCAAGGCAAGCCCTC
>JBJTMZ010000307.1:0-2504 GCA_046073805.1 Aquirufa sp. | reverse complement strand
CAGCCAGTAGTATTTTGAAAAACCATCGCATCGAAAGCATCCCGAATGCTATCGATACAGAGCTATTTAAGCCTGCGGATAAGCAAAATGCAAAGCGCAACTTGGGACTAAACCTCGACAAAAAACACATACTCTTCGTGGCCATGCGGGTCAATGCCCCCAAGAAAGGTTTTACCTATTTGCAAGAGGCATTGAAAGGTTTGGATTCCGAGCAATATGAATTAATCATCGCCGGGAACGCTCAGGATATTCCGGAACTCTCCTTGAAAGCCCATAAATTGGGACATATTTCGTCCCCTGAAAAAATGATTCAAGTCTACCAAGCCGCGGATGTTTTTGTTACTCCGTCCTTAGAGGAAAACTTACCCAACACGATCATGGAGGCGCTTGCCTGTGGAACGCCCTGTGTCGGCTTTAACATCGGTGGAATTCCGGAAATGATTGAACACCAAGTGAATGGTTATGTAGCAAATTACCAATCTGTGGAAGATCTTCATCATGGGCTACTTTGGACACTAGAAAACGCCTCTGAACAAGCCGCGCGACAAAAAGCCGAATCAGCGTATTCGGAAAGCATTATTGCAGCAAAACATCTCAAATACTACGAGCATGTCGGCTAAATTAAGCATCATCACCATCACCTACCAGGCGGAGAAATACCTGGAACAGACGATCCAAAGTGTCTTGACCCAAGGTCACCGGGATGCGATCGAATACCTTGTGATCGATGGTGCATCCAAGGACGGGACTTTGGCGTTAATCGAAAAGTATCAAGATCAAATTGACCAATTCGTTTCGGAGCCCGACAAAGGCATATATGATGCCATGAATAAAGGACTTCAAAGCGCTTCAGGCGATTATGTTATTTTCATGAACGCAGGGGATACCTTTGCGGATGAAAAGACGGTTGGCCAACTCATCTTCGCGATGGAGTCAAATCCAGATGTCATTGTCGGCGACGCGATGTTTGTCGACGAAGCTGGAAAAAACCTCGGACTACGCAGTGAGGTAACTCCACACAAAATCCCAACGAATCTTTCTTGGAAATCTTTTCAATACGGCATGGTGATATGCCACCAGTCATTTGTGGCTAAGCGCAGCATTGCGCCATTATTTGATCTACATTTTCGCTTAAGTTCCGACATCGACTGGGAGATCAAATGCTTAAAGCTTGCCAAAGAAATTATAGAAATCCCAGCCCCAATCTGCCGCTACCTAACCGGTGGTGCATCCGTACAAAATCTAAAACGCTCTTGGCAAGAACGCTTTGAGGTTTTGCATAAACACTTTGGCTTGGGGAATGCGCTTTGGAGCCACCTCATCATCATTCTTCGGGGTTTAAACTTCGCGCGAAAAAAAGGAGGGAAATATTGGTAATATGCTGTATATTCGCTGTATGAGAGTTTTAACGGTCCTTCTAATTTCAATGCTATGTAGCCTTCACGGGTTTGCACAGAAATTCCGTTTTGCATCCAGCATCGGAACAAGTATAATTCAATGGCATGAAAATCAAACGACGATCGATTTAGGGGCGCAATTGATCTTCCAAAAACCAGGTCAAAAACACTTTTATTTCGCCAAATTAAAAACAATCGGGAATATTGAATCGTCAGGAGTAGATAGAAGTCGGTATACCTTCGTCGAATCCCCGATGCTCAATAACAACATGCCACTTTCGCCCACAGAACCCTTAAGTGCTTTATACCGAGGCGGTCAGGCTGAAATCGGAACCCAATTACCCATTAATAATGGCCTCTCAGCTATCTTGTCGATTTACAGTAAATCAATTGCTCGAAAAATCACCTCGAATAAGACTCAATATATCGAGGAAGAAAAATATGCACTTCATGGTTTGAGTATCGGGTTAAACTATGAATGGAAATTCAAGAATAGTTCCCTAAATATCTATGCGCAAGGATTCGAACCTCTCTACCACGATGTGACGCTCTATGGAAGATATATCGGTGTTCCTTTCAGCTCGGAAACTACAGACAACTTATTGAATTACAAGGGAGGTATAGATCTTCGAGTTAAGAAATTTGGAATCGCGTTAAAATATGAACAATTGAACTTTGGTGCTGCCAAAAACCCGAAATCCAAAACCATCGAATCCACCCAAGCTCAAATCATCTCATCGCTGGTAACTTATTATTTTTAAGCCATGCTTCTTAACCTGATCTTGTCAGCTTGGCTTTTTTGTGTACCTGATAGTACCCAGGAATTGGCCAATGTAGAAGTACATGTGCTGGAGCAAAACCGGACCCGACTGTCTAGCCCGGATGCCTTCAACTTGCTTCCAGCAAAAGATATCCAAGCAGTCCATGGCAATAGTTTTACAGCCGCTTTGAATACACAACCCGGCGTCCGTCTCGAGGAACGTAGCCCGGGTTCCTACCGAGTAGCCATCCGGGGAAGTTCGCTGCGCGCTCCATTTGGTGTCCGCAATGTTAAGATTTATTGGAATAATATCCCCTTCACCGACGCAGGCAATAATTCCTACCTGG
>JBJTMZ010000306.1:0-6935 GCA_046073805.1 Aquirufa sp. | reverse complement strand
ATACGTATTTGAACCAATCAGGTAACAAAAACGTAATGGATCAACAATACTGGTATTCATATTACAATGGTAACGATGCGAATGGTGAATTGGTTAATTTCCAATCAACAAAGACATTCCAAAACTTCTTGGCATCTGCTTACTTCAAGACAGATTTCCAAAAGGATTTCAACATCAACATTCCATTACGTACAACGACTCAAGTAGCGTTTGACTACAGAAATCGTTACAATACAAACTATGGTTCTTATGGTATCGGTTTGCCAAACTATACACCTTTCAACACGTCACAAGCTGCTGAAACAAAAGTAGTTACGGATTACAAAACGCCGTTTATTACGTATGGTTATTTAGCGACACAACGTTTGGATTACGGTACAATTGGTGGTTTGTCTGCTGGTTTCCGTACAGACTTTTCTTCAGCGTTCGGTGCGGCGTCTACGCCACAAACCTTCCCTCGTGGAGATGCTTACTTGCGTTTGTCTGAATTAGGAATTTTCAAAAACTCTGCTATCAGCTCGACCATTGAAGATTTCAAAATTCGTGCAGCTTATGGTGAGGCAGGTATTCAACCTAACGCATTCGACCGTTACATCACTTTGAATACAGGTGTAATTGGTGGAGGAAATGCATTCTTCTTCCCATTGACACAATCAAATCCTAATTTGAATGTGGAGATTTCGAAAGAATTAGAAATTGGTACGGATATCGGATTGAACTTAGGTAAATCATCACCTTGGTTGAACAATGTTAACTTCTCAGGTTCATACTGGAAGCGTTCTACAGATAACGCGATCTTTAACGTAGATGCGGCGCCTTCAACAGGTATCGGTACGGTAAAAGATAACGCGTTCTCATTAGCTTCAAACGGTATCCAAGCGAGCTTAAATGCGCAAATCTACAAGGATGCGGATTGGACTTGGAACTTTACAACAAACTTTGGTAAGCAAACATCAGAAATTACTGCAGTTCGTGGTAATGCTCAAGTTGTTGTTACTTCAGCGGCAGGTTCTTCTGGATATGTATTACGTGCTGGGGAGAAAATCGGTCAATTGTATGGATTCTTGGGAATTCATAGCGTAGATGCGAAATTGCCAGATGGTACGTTTGCTATCCCTGAGGCGAATCGTTCATTGTACGAAGTTGCTAGCAATGGTTGGGTTGTGAAAAAATCTACAAAAGCACCTTACTTCTCTACGAAGCAATTTAGCTTTGGTGATCCAAACCCAGATTTCAATGCGTCGTTTATCAACGAGTTAAGCTACAAAGGAATCATTACCTTCAATTTACAAATCGACTGGATTCAAGGAGCTCACTTATATAACCAAACGAAAGAATGGATGTACCGTGATGGTATCCACTCAGACTATCAAGTTCCTTTGACAATTAATGGTGAAACAGGAGCTTGGTCTGCATTCTACCGTGGTGTATATGCAGAGGTTTCTCGTAACGGTACGAAGAACTACTTCTACGAAGATGCTTCATTTGCACGTTTACGTAACTTGTCAGTGGGTGTAGATTTGGTGAAAGCTTTAGGAATTAAATCATTCCGTAAGTTACAATTAGTAGCTTCTGGCCGTAACTTGTATACATTGACTAATTACACGGGTATGGATCCTGAAATTTCTTCAGGTGCGAACAACTCCGCTTGGGACCGTGGAACGGATCACAATACAATGCCAAACCAGCGTTCATACCAAGTACAGTTGAACATTGGTTTCTAATTTCAGAATAGAAGAAGGTATTATTTAAATTCGAAAAAATATGAAAAATATAAAAATAACCGCACTTTCCTTTCTGCTTTTAGGTGGAATGGTCACGTCGTGTAAAGATCAATTAGATGTTCAAAATCCAAATCAGCCTACGCCGTCAACGGCTTCTTCTGAGGCTGGGATATTAGCATTGGCGCAAGGATCTGTTTATAAAAACGGATTTACCTCTGCAGGTAATAAATACTATGATGGTGTTGTAGGAGCTTTCTACAATGGTGTTGTGGGTATCCACGAGTTAATGGGTGATGTTGTTGCCGCTGAAGCAGCAAACACATACATGAACAACTTGTCGGCACCGGATATGGTTATCTTGGATAATGGTGCGCAAGTTCCAAACCCAAATAACCCTGCGCAACAAAAAGTATTATTGCGTGCTGTAAACACAAATTCACAACAAGGTGGTAACCCAGGTTTCCACGAGTGGGCGATGATGTATCAATTGAACAATGCTTGTAACACAATCTTGGAGGCAGTTGATAAGACTACTTTCACGGGTGATGCGGCTGCGAAGAAAAATGCCATTAAGGCATGGGCATACTTCTGGAAAGGAATTGCTTACTCGCATATCGGTTCTATTTACTATGCTGGTTTGATCGTAAATACAGCATCAGTTACAAATAATAACTATGTTTCAAAGGAGAAAATCATTGATGAAGCAAATTCGAACTTTGATAAAGCTGCTGCAGCTGCTACAGCTTCAGGTTCAAATGCGGATTTTCAAGCTGTTTTAGGTAGCTTGATTCCAGATTTCTTCCAAAATGAAAAGGGTGGTGTTCCATCGGGTGCACAATGGGTGAAGAATATCAACACATTGAAGGCTCGTAATATTTTGGTTAACACACCAACAGCTACAATGACGGCAGCGCAATGGGGTCAAATTTTGACTTTAGCGAATGCTGGAGTTGGCGCATCAGATCCTGTATTTGCAGGAACAACGAATGCGAATGGTGATATTTTCTCAGCATCCAACTACAATGTTGCGGCACGTGCCGTAGGTTCGAACGCATCAGGTGGAACCTTCAAAATCTCTGAGCGTTTGATTCAGGATTTCAATGCAGGTGACCAACGTTTAGCAAACAACTTCAAGCAATACAACACTTGGATTGGAAACGCTGACCGTGGAAATGCATTTAATACGCGTTGGGCAATCGTAGATAAGGGAACAGGAATTCCAGGGGTAATGGTTTATGCAAACCGTACGGCTGGTGCTGGTGTTCTTTATTTAGCAGGTAGCTACGAAGAGAACGAATTGATGAAGGCAGAAGCGAAATTATGGACTGGCGATGTAGCTGGTGCAGCTGCAAGCATCAACGCGGTTCGTGCTTACCAAGGTGCGGGTATCGCGCCGATTGCTTCGACAGATGCTGCAACTGTGAAAGAAGAATTGCGTAAAGAGCGTCGTGTGGCTTTAGCTTTCCGTGGTTTATCATTCTACGATGCACGCCGTTGGGGTGTATTGGATAATGGTCGTACAGGAGCTGTGGTTATCTCGAAAGATGGTTCATCGATCTCGAAAAACGCAACCATTAAATACAACTACTTAGACTATTGGGATGTGCCAGACAACGAATTGGCTAACAATCCAGCAGGAGCGGGTAGTGCACCTTTAAAGAATCCAAAATAAGATTTGGTTCTGTTAGGTTTTATAGGGGTTTCTGAATAGGGAACCCCTATTTTTTTTACATTTTCTTTGGGCTTTCTCCAAAAATTCCTAATTTGCCGGACTAATTATTAATTATTTTTATTTTTTTCATTAATTAAACTAATCAACATGAAAAAACTCTTACTCATTTGGGTTTTTACAATGACTATTTTTAGTTCATTGGTTGCCCAAAATTCCGTTTCTGTACGGCAAGTAGCTGGTAAAGTTACTTCGGCAGAAGATGGCACGGCTCTACCCGGAGTTAGTGTCAGCCTAAAAGGTACCTCTCGTGGTACAACAACGGGTCCTGATGGATCTTACAAAATCGCTGTTGGCGAAGGTTCTGTTTTAGTATTCAGCTTTGTTGGATACAAGCAACAATCTATTTCAGCAGGAAGCCAATCCGTAGTTAACGTTTCATTAGCAGCAGATGCGTCTGAGTTAAATGAAGTAGTTGTTACTGCCTTGGGTTTAACGCGTACGAAAAACTCATTGCCTTATGCTGCTCAGCAAGTGAAGGGGGATGAATTGACTCGTGTACGTACAGGTAATGCATTCCAAGCACTTTCTGGTAAAGTAGCAGGTTTGCAAATTACGCAAGGTAACACAATCGGTGGTTCTACAAACGTCGTTATTCGTGGTAACAAGTCATTGACAGGAAACAACCAAGCATTATTCGTAGTGGATGGTGTACCTATCGATAACACGAATAAGAACTCGGGTAACCAACAAACCGGTCGTGGTGGATACGATTATGGTAATGCTGCTGCGGATATTAACCCAGATGATATCGAGTCTATGACGGTATTGAAAGGTGCTGCGGCAACTGCGCTTTATGGTTCTCGTGCATCGAATGGTGTCATCATGATCCAAACAAAGAAGGCGAAGCGTGGTTTAGGATTGTCAATTAACGCTGGTTTGACAGTAGGTACAATTGACAAAACTACGTTCCCAACTTACCAAAACCAATATGGTGCGGGTTATTCAGATCCTTACCAAAAAGATGGTTTCTTGTATTTTGACGTAAATGGTGATGGAACGAAGGATTATGTTGTTCCAACAGCGGAAGATGCTTCCTATGGTGTGAAATTTGACAACCGTCCAGTTTATACTTGGGATTCATTTGATCCAGCAGGTCCAAATTACATGAAGACTAGCCCATGGGCAGCTGCGAAGAATACGCCAGTATCATTCTATGAGACGGCTATTTCAAACAACACAGCAATCCAATTAGATGGTGCGAATGATAAGGGTACATTCAAATTAGGATTTACGCGCAACGAAGAGCGTGGTACATTGCCTAACTCAGTGGTTAGCAAGAACATCATCAACTTAGGGGGTTCTTATAACATTAATAACAAATTGACTGCGTCGGCAACGGCTAACTTCTCTACTGTGGATGGTTTGGGTCGTTATGGTTCTGGATATAACGGATTGAACGTTAACCAAAACTTCCGTCAGTGGTATCAAACGAACGTAGATATTCAAGATCAAAAAACTGCCTATTTCCGTAATAACCAAAACATTACATGGAACTGGGGTGATCCTTCGACAGCAGCTGGTTTGAAGCCAATCTACACAGATAACTACTATTGGACTCGTTACCAAAATTATGAGAACGATACACGTTCTCGTATTTTCGGAAATGCGATGTTGAACTACAAGGCTACCGATTATTTGAATTTGATGGGTCGTGTAACTTTAGATACCTACAACGAATTCCAAGAGGAGCGTATTGCAGTAGGTTCTCAAGCTGCAGCATCTTATAGCCGTTTTGACCGTACGTTTAACGAAACGAACTATGATTTATTAGCGAATTTCGATAAAACGGTATTTACTGATTTCAATGTGAAGGCCTTAGCTGGTTTGAACTTACGTAAATCATATTCTCGTTCAATCTCTGCTGCCACAAACGGTGGATTGATCGTGCCAGGTTTGTATTCAGTAGCTAACTCAAAAGGTACAGTTGCTGCTCCATCTGAATCATATACTCCACGTGAAGTATTTGGTGTGTTTGGAGGTGTTACTTTGTCTTACAAGAACTTCTTGACTTTAGACGGAACCATTCGTCAAGACAAGTCGTCTACTTTACCTGTAGCGAACAATGCTTACTTGTACTATTCAGGTGCTGCTAGCTGGAATTTCTCTGAGCACTTCAAGGATTTGCCTTGGTTGACTTCAGGAAAATTACGTGTTAACTACGCTACTGTAGGTAATGATGCACCTTGGGGCGCAATCAAGAACGTATATGATCAACCAGCTCCGTTTGGTTCGACAATCTTGTTCTCTGCACCAAGTACGCAAAACAATCCATTCTTGAAGCCAGAGCAAACACAATCTCGTGAGATTGGTTTAGAAATGGCCTTTATGCAAAACCGTTTAGGATTTGATTTGACTTACTATCAAACAAATACCTTGGATCAAATTATGCCAGCGTCTGTTTCAACAGCGACAGGATTCTCGTCAACGTACGTGAATGCGGGTAATATTGAGAACAAGGGTCTTGAGTTAAGCTTATTTGCTAACCCAATCAAGACGGCTGATTTCTCTTGGAATGTAAACGTGAACTTCACGAAAAACAATTCATTGGTATTGAGCTTGTACAACGGAAGCCAAAACTTACAATTAGCTACTTTCCAAGGTGGTGTGAGTTTCAACGCAACAGTTGGTCAACCCTACGGTATCATCCAAGGAAAGACTTGGAAATTATTGAATGGCGAGAAATTGGTTAAGGCGAATGGACGTTATGACATCACGACTACGACAACCAACAATATTGGTAATGTAAATCCAGATTGGATTGGTGGTGTGAATAACTCATTCCGTTACAAGAATTTGACATTCAACTTCTTAATTGACATCAAGCAAGGTGGTAATGTATTCTCATTGGATCAATACTACGGAGCTGCAACAGGTGTATTAGCTGAGTCAGCTGGCTTGAATGATAAGGGAAATCCTTCTCGTAACACAATCGCTGAAGGTGGTGGTGTGATCATGCCAGGTGTAAAAGCCGATGGTACGAAGAATGATATCCGTGTAGAAAACGATTACGGTACATTTGGTTATGCCTATAATCCTGCAGCTGCATTCGTTTATGACGCGTCTTACATCAAGTTACGTGAGGCAAACATCGTTTACTCAGTGCCTAGCTCAATCGTTCGTAAATTAGGTGGTGTAAAAGGAGTTGATTTATCGTTATTCGGTAGAAACCTTTGGATCATCCAGAAGTTTGTTCCTTATTCAGATCCAGAGGAGAACTTATCTTCAGGAAACATTCAAGGATACCAATCTGGAGCTTATCCAACAACTCGTTCTATCGGATTTAACGTTAAGTTGTTATTTTAATCATCCTAAAATTTTATAATGATGAAAAGAATATTAATCGTTTTTGTACCGCTGTTAGTTTTATTTGCATCTTGTACAAGTGACATCTCTCAATTGAATATTGAGACCAAAATGCCTGCGGCAGTTCCTGCTCCGACCTTGTTTTCAAATGCCTTGAAGACCCTTGCTGGTACTTT
>JBJTMZ010000305.1:0-8567 GCA_046073805.1 Aquirufa sp. | reverse complement strand
TAAACCGCGCAATCCCGTGTAAAAGGCCTTCCCTTGGTTGGCCTCCGTGAATTTATCCACAAATGGCTGCAAATAAGGATCGCGCGCGATCATGAAGGTTGTGATCGGGATATGCAATTTTCGGGCTTGAGCAGCCTGTGTGTAACATTTTTCGGTTACATAGGGATCGAGTCCATTGCTGTTCATGTAATAAGTGCCATCCTTTTCACGGACACAACTTGGTTTCCCGTCGGTAATCATAAATATCTGCTTATTAGTATTCCGCTTTCTACGCAAAATGTCCATGGCTAATTGCAGACCAGCCACGGTATTTGTATGGTAGGGCCCAACTTTCAAATAGGGGATATCCTTGATCGAAATGCTCCAGGCGTCGTTTCCAAAGACCAAGATATCGATAGTGTCTTTCGGGTAACGCGTGGTGATTAATTCTGCCAAGGCCATAGCAACCTTTTTGGCAGGGGTAATACGGTCTTCGCCATACAGAATCATCGAATGGCTTATGTCGATCATTAAGACCGTACTCATTTGGGATTTATACTGCGTGTCTTCCACGACCAAATCATCTTCAGTGAGCTCGAATTCACCTACTCCATGATTGATTTGAGCATTTTTCAGACTTTCCGTTAGGGATATTTTTTCCAAACTATCCCCGAAGTGATACGAGCGAAATTCTCCGGTCAATTCATCTCCTTGGCCAGAAGCCTTCGTTTTGTGGTTACCAGCACCACTTTTATTTAAATTACCAAAGATGTTTTCCAAGGCAGTTTGACGGATCGCGCGTTCTGTCTTAGCCGTAATGCCCATGCCCGATGTGCCATTCTCGTCTATTTCTTCACGGATATACCCTTTGGCTTTTAAATCTTCAATGAAATCGTCGATGGTATAGTTTTCATCGGTCAATTCATATTCCTTGTCCAATTCCCGCAACCAATCGATGGCCTCATCAAAATCCCCAGAGGTATGCGTGATGAGTTCTTTAAATATGCCAAAAAGCTTATCGAAAGGGGAGACGCTTTTTTCCTCGAATTCCTTGAAATAAAAACCTTTCCTACTTGTGTTGCTCATAAATTTAGTAACCCCATTCAGGTCATATTTGTTCAAGTTAAGGAGATTAATTCATAAAAAAAGGTGCTCTTGTGGGAGCACCTTCTAAATATCAATTCGGGATGATTAAATACCAAATGCCGATTTTACCGCATCAACGTAATCTAATTTTTCCCAAGTAAACAATTCTACTTCTTTCGTAACTGATTGTCCACCAGGACCCTGGAATGTCTTCGTAACTACCTCGTTCTTACGCCCCATGTGGCCATAAGCCGCTGTTTCTGAATAGATTGGGTTACGTAATTTCAAACGTTGTTCGATAAAGTAAGGACGCATGTCGAAGATTGCTTCAACCTTACGAGCGATTTCTCCGTCACTCAAGTTAACTTTTGTAGTTCCGTAGGTATCGATAAACAAACCACACGGTTTTGCCACCCCAATCGCATAAGAAACCTGTACCAATACTTGATCACAAAGACCTGCTGCAACTAAGTTTTTAGCGATGTGACGTGTCGCGTAAGCTGCTGAACGGTCTACTTTGGAAGGATCTTTTCCCGAAAATGCCCCACCACCGTGAGCGCCTTTTCCACCATAGGTATCTACGATTATTTTACGGCCTGTTAAGCCCGTATCTCCGTGCGGACCACCAATCACAAATTTACCCGTTGGGTTGATGTGGTAGGTAATGGCATCGTTAAACAAAGCCTGTAGTTCAGGCTTCAATTTAGCTTTGACACGTGGAATAACGATTTCAACGATGTCTTTCTTGATTTTTGCCAACATATCTGCTTCCGTCGCAAAGTCGTCATGTTGCGTAGATACCACAATCGTATCAATACGCTGAGGCGTATGATCATCGCTGTATTCAATCGTTACTTGAGATTTTGCATCTGGACGTAAGTAACCAATCAAATTAGGCTCGTTATTACGGATGTAAGAAAGTTCTTGCAAGATCTTATGTGCCAAATCCAATGCCAAAGGCATGTAGTTTTCCGTTTCTTTCGTCGCGAAACCAAACATCATGCCTTGGTCACCTGCACCTTGTTCTTCCGGCTTTGCCCGGTCTACGCCTTGGTTAATATCGGCCGACTGCTCATGAATGGCAGATAAAATACCACATGAGTTTGCCTCAAACATATATTCTGCTTTGGTATAGCCAATTTTGCGAATCACTTCGCGCGTAATTGCCTGCACATCTAAATACGTTTTGGTATTCACTTCGCCTGCTAAAACAACCTGGCCGGTGGTTACTAAAGTCTCACAAGCCACTTTGGAAGTTGGGTCAAAAGCCATAAAATGGTCAATTAACGCATCCGAAATTTGGTCCGCTACTTTATCAGGATGTCCTTCAGAAACTGATTCAGACGTAAATAGATAAGCCATTCTTTATTTATTTTTATGTTAAAAATCGTGCAAATTTAAGATTATTATCTCGGGTCGCAAACCATTATTTTGAAAAGCTTTTTCCTTTAAATGCAATTTTGAAAAAGGCTTTCATAAATGTCCAAGTAGGGACGGTCCACATTAAAGTTAAATCTTCCCAAATATTTGTTTTCTCATCTAAAAATCGAAGCATTTTTTGGGCGCTATTTTTCTGGAATAACAACTCAAAAACTCGACTACCTTTGATTTCTTGGTCGACGAGTACTTGAATTAAAATGCGGTCTAATAATACTTTGAATTGATTTTTGAGGACAAGTGGTGAATCGTATTGGCCTTTTTCTAGGTTTTGAACTAATGCTTTTAAAAAATGCTGTGTTCTGAAAAACGAATATCCGGTACTTGCTTTCACAAATCCACCCGAAGTGCCAATTTTGATATGTTTCTGATGTAGATTTTGTGGGATATCCAAGTAGTTCATCGGGATGATTCCTTTCTCAGTGCCTACAATTCGATAGTCATCTTCTCCTAATCCGTAATAAGCCAATAAATAGGCCTTGATTTTCTCCAGATATTCTTCCTCTTTTAAGAGTTCTCCGGAGAAAAAAGTATGTTCAAAAAGTGCCACCTTACTGCTCGTGGGAAGTACGTACATGAACTCACATGCTTTGGTAAAGGCTATTCGGAAGTCGAAGAGTATGACTTTGCTAGGGTCAAATAATGGGAAGTTTGTTTCAATACTTAGGCCTACAAAATGTTGTTTCAAATCCTTGGGATTTGATAAATCGCAAGGGTAGGGACTAATGCTGTCAAAGATTTTTTGCGTTGCCTCAAAAATCCCCAAGTCGGTTTTTACTTGGGTATGTTTCCCCTCATATTGAAATGATTCGATTTTAGCCTGTAAGAATTCGAATTTGGGATGTTTTTGGATTTGTTCACGAACCGATTTCGACCAATGTTGGCTATCAATTTTCCGATAGACAAAGGGTGAAATGCTTAAATCCATACATTTATTCTGAAAGGTATGAACCTGCAATTCCTTCCATTGGTGTTCAGCGAAAGAATCAAAGGAATGGTTTTGGTCAGACCAATAGGACCAAGATTTGGGGTGGTCGACACCTTGATCAATCACCAATACAGACTCGAAAGGGAGATTACTCTCAGCTAAATAGGATGCGAGCGAAAGCCCCGCCATACCTCCACCCGCGATGATGTAGGTATATTGCTTGGGACTTGAGTTCGCGTTTTCAGTCATCTAGATGTGTCTTTCTGCATGGTAGCTCGAACGAACCAATGCGCCTGATTCCACGTAAGCAAGTCCTCTTTTCAATCCCTCCTCCTTGTACATGGCAAATTTATCCGGATGTATCCACTCGATTACCTCATGGTGCATTTTGGTTGGCTGCAAGTATTGTCCTAAGGTTAATACATCCAATCCATTCGCCACTAAATCATCCATGGCTTGGAAAACCTCATCTTGTGTTTCGCCAAGGCCTAACATAATTCCTGATTTATTCCGTTTGCCAAATTCCTTGGTACGTTTAATCTGTTCCAAACTACGCTCATATTTCGCTTGTGGACGCACATAACGGTATAATCTGGCTACCGTTTCCATGTTATGTGAAACGACTTCTTGGCCTCCTTCGATCATTCGAATCAAGGCATCCCAATTCGCTTTTACGTCGGGGATTAAGGTCTCGATGGTGGTAGCCGGTGTCGTTTCCTTCACCGCACGAACCGTTTGGTACCAAATTTCAGCCCCTTTATCCTTCAGTTCATCACGGTTTACCGAGGTAATAACTGCATGTTTTACTTGCATTAATTGGATTGCTTCAGCCACCCGACGAGGTTCATCTTCGTCATATTCTTGCGGTCTACCGGTTGCTACAGCACAAAAAGTACATGAACGAGTACATACATTACCTAAAATCATGAAAGTCGCCGTTCCCTCGCCCCAGCATTCCCCCATATTTGGACAATTACCGGATTGGCAGATGGTGTGTAATTTGTATTCGTCAACGAGTTTTCGAACCTTACTGTAATTTTCACCGATCGGTAATTTAACACGTAGCCAATCGGGTTTACGATTTGTAGGGGCGGGATTTACTTGTGGTAATTCAATCATTTTTTAGGCGTTTTTAATGACTTTTTCCGAAGAAAACAGTTAGGTATCCGGTCGTATAAACACTCCGACCTGGCGTTTGGTTTAACATTTCAATAGGTTTGCTGAAATAATCCAAACAGAACCCCAGTTCAATGCTCATGTGGTTTTGTCGGAAAGATTCTAATTCAAGGTTTAAGGCTGATTTTAAGTGCCACCCTGGTATGATTTTAGATTCCGGAAAGCCGTTTAAAAAACTGGCACTTCCGATGATGTAAGCTTTCGGGTAGCTATTGTCTAGTGTTTTGGCATAAGGTACCGCGGTTGTCAATGTCTGATTGGTCGCTGTATTCGTGTAGGAAATATCAACGTAATAAGGCTTTTGCATACCAATACTGGGTCCTGTCGCGACAATACCTCGTAAAGCGGGGCCTCCGTCAGCGGTTTTTCGGAAAAGTGTCATGGTTCGACCATAGGTTGGTCGGAGGACAACCAATTGATTCAGTTTTCCCTCCAAATAAGTGCGTCCATTGAAGGAATAGGGGGACGTGAATTCCCGGTAATCTTTGATTAAATCGGCGTCTAATTGGATAAATGATTGACTATTTTGTTCATTTAACCATAATTTCCGGAAGCTGAATCCTCCAATGATTCCTGAATTGGTACTCGTGCTGATTCCGATTGCCCAAGTGCTTTTCAAAGCTTCCGAAGGTAATTTCGTATTGCTTGATTTTTGAGTTTTATTACTCGGTATTTGCAAGGTGCTCTCCGCCGAAGTCGCTTTCCGCTGCGCATAGCTGCTCAGGGAAATCAATAGGCAGGAAAGAAAGATGCAATACCGCATGTTGAATTATAAATGAGGGTTGATTTCATCAAAAGCAATATCCCAATGCGTCGCAGAATACGTGCATACGCCCTGATTGATGACTAAAACTTGAGGAGACTGATGTTCCACAGCAAATTTTTCAGCGATAGCCGCCGAGATGGGGCGATAAGCAATTAAGTCTAAATAATAAGCAGGTGTTTCCTCGGCATTCCAGGCACGCTCCAGCCGACTCAGTGCCGTCGATGAAATTGAACAACGCGTACTGTGTTTGAAAATAACAACGGGCTTCGAGGCAGACTGGCCTACGATTTCATCGAGTTGTGTTTCGGTAGTTAGGGGAATCCATTGCATTTGTTGAGGCAGTATGATGCTTATTTAGTAATTTTATTGATTCAACATCAAATTTAGTAAAAACTTGAGAGTTTGGTTGTATTCTTTTGCCTTGTTTTTATATCGCCAACTCGTTCGCGTGGTTTCGCTATTTCAGTCGAAGGCGAATTTGTGGGACGAAGGGCAAAATAATGTCTGGGATGGATTAGAAAGGGCATTTGCAACGAATGAGCGGCCGGTGGCCTGGTTTCATACGGCGTCCTTAGGTGAATTTGAACAGGGTAAGCCTGTGATTGAGGCATTTCGGGAGCAATACCCCAATTATTTTATATTGGTTACTTTTTTCTCTCCCTCAGGATATGAGATTCGTAAAAATGCAAAGGATATAGATTTCGTGAGTTATTTGCCCTTGGATGGATTTAAATCCAGTGCTCGTTTTTTAGATTTAGTAAAACCTCAAGTGGCGATTTTTGTCAAGTATGAATTTTGGTATTTTTACTTGAATGGGCTTCGTAATCGTAACATTCCAATCCTATTGATTTCCGCCATTTTTCGTCCAAATCAAGTTTTTTTCACTTGGTATGGCGGGTTTTTTCGGGATATTCTCAAATGCTTTACCCAAATATTTGTTCAGGAAGAGACATCGAAAAAGTTATTGGAGTCCATCGATATACAGCATGTTCAAGTTGGCGGAGATACGCGTTTTGATCGAGTTGTTCAGCATTTACGCCAGCCGAAACCCTGGGATGTTTTGGATCAATTTATCAATCAACAAGAATTTATGGTGATTGGCTCTGCTTGGCAGGCCGATATGGATGTGTTGATTCCCTTGATTAATTCAAAGGCTTTTCCATTTAAATGGGTGATTGTTCCCCATGAAATTCATCCAGAAGAATTGAATCGCTGGGCATCTCACATTGAATTACCCGTGCAATTTTCGACTAAAAAAACTGTTGAGGATGCTCAAGTGTTGATTGTAGATCAAATCGGATACCTATCTCAGATTTACCGTGGGGCGACTTTTGCGTACGTTGGTGGTGCTTTTGGGGCAGGTTTACACAATACCTTGGAAGCAAGTGTGTATGGGCCCACGGTCTTTTTCGGAAATAAGAACTATACCAAGTTTAAGGAAGCACGCGATTTAGTGGAATTTGGGTTGGCCTTTCCCATTTCGGATACGGATTCTTTGGCAAAAAAGATGCGGGAAATTTATGATTCCGATGAGGAGTTTGTCAATAAACAGGTGCAAGCGCGTACCTTTGTTGCGCTACAAGCCGGAGCAACGGAACGAATTATGAGTTACCTCAAAGCACATCATCATGGAATTAAATAAAGGACTCATCATGCGTTCAACGGGTTCCTGGTATGAAATTCGTTCGGAATCAGGCAAGGTGTATGCTGGCCGACTGAAAGGAAAATTCAAATTGAAAGGCCCTAAAACCTCCAATCCCATCGCCGTTGGCGACCATGTCATGTATGCCATGGAAGATGAGGCGAATCAGACGGTGGTCATCGAAGATATTTTACCACGTACGAATTATCTAATTCGGAAGTCGGTCCACAAAACAGCTCAAGGCCAATTAATGGCTGCGAACGTTGATCAAGCCATATTTGTGATGACCTTAAAATCCCCCAAAACCTCCCTAGGTTTTTTGGATCGTTTTTTGGTAACTGCCGAAGTCTTTCGGATACCTGTTCAAATCGTATTCAATAAAATGGAATGTTAAGTGAGGAAGAGCAGGATCAGGTATTCGAATATGCCGCCTTATACCAAGAGTTAGGATATGGCATCTTGTTCACCTCAATTCCGAAAAATGAGGGAGTGGAGGAGTTTCGTGCTATTTTCCAACAAAAAGTTTCGCTTTTGGCGGGTCATTCCGGGGTAGGCAAATCGAGTTTGATGAATTTGGTTGCGCCGGGTTTACAGATTAAGACGAAGGAAATATCTGATTTTGCCCAAAAAGGCGTTCATACCACGACCTATGCAACCATGTGGGAGATGAATCCAGGGACCTATTTGATTGATAGTCCGGGTATTAATGAGATGGGCGTTTATGAAGTGGAGAAGGCGGAATTGGCTCATTATTTTCCCGAGATGCGTGCGCTTTTAGGGGAATGCAAATTCAATAATTGTTTACACCTATCCGAGCCATCCTGTGCCGTTCGAAAGGCGGTGGATGATGGTGAGATTGCGACTAGTCGATATTTAAGTTATTTAAGTATATTCGAGAATGAAGACAACCGACGCTAATTTATGGGGAATTGATTTGGGGGGCACAAAGATTGAATGTGCTGTCCTGAATGCTTCAAATCCTGCGGAGGTTTTGATTCGAGAGCGCATAGATACCGAAGCCCATTTGGGTTATGCGCATATTTTAAGTCAGGTCAAACGTTTGGTTGACCGCGTGGCAGCTCGCTTGGGTGAAGGCTCTACATGTATTGGATTTGCTACCCCTGGGGTATTGAATCCTCGTACACAAACGATGAAGAACTGTAATACGGTTTGCATGAATGGAAAGCCCATGGCAGCAGATTTGTCCGCTTTGTTACAGTGTGAGGTGAAGTTGGCGAATGATGCGAATTGCTTTGCTTTGGCGGAAACCTTGTTAGGGGCAGTTCAGGATGTTAACCCAAATGCCGAAATGGTTTTTGGGATTATTATGGGTACTGGGGTAGGTGGAGGATTGGTGGCACATGGAAAAGTTGTCAATGGTTTACATGGCATAGGCGGAGAATGGGGGCATAATATTTTAGACGAAGATGGGCCAGTATGTTATTGTGGAAAGTCAGGTTGCGTAGAACACGTGATCTCTGGCCCCGCATTAGAAGCATTTTATTCGCATCTAAGGGGTACTGCCAAACGTATGCCCGAGATTATGCGTCTTT
>JBJTMZ010000304.1:0-3717 GCA_046073805.1 Aquirufa sp. | reverse complement strand
GACTCGCAGGAATTAGGTATCCATTCAGCCGCCAAAGAAGCGGTATTATTTGCCCTTTTGGCCAATGAAACCCTGATGGACCCTAATCCGTCGAAAGAACGTAGGTTAGGGGATTCGCCTTGGATGACGATGGGAAAGATTTCTTTTTCATGTTAGAAGTAAGAGATAAAAACTAAGAGGTAAGAATTTAAATATTTGACTAGAGACTAGCGACTAGAGACCAGCGACTAGAGACTAGTGACTAGCGACTTTTATGAAATACAAACTACAAGATTACATCCTTTTTGAAAACGAAGACTTCATCGTCATCAACAAGCCTTCCGGCATTGCGACCTTGGATGAGCGGAAAGATGATTATGCCCCGAGTATTTTGCGGATGGCGAAAGCCTATTCGGAAGATGCACAGGTGGGACATCGATTGGATAAAGAAACCACGGGGGCATTGGTGATTGCGAAAAATCCAGAGGCTTACCGACATATTTCCATGCAATTCGAACACCGGGAAACGGCAAAACGTTACCATGCGGTGGTAGAAGGCATGCATGACTGGGATGGCGTTTTGGTGAATTTACCTATCCTGCCATTAAAAGACGGAAAGGTGATCATCGCGCGATCGAATGGCAAACACGCGGAAACATGGTTCCAATCTTTGAAGGTATATAAAGGTTATACCCTCGTGGAGTGTATGCCAATCACCGGCCGCATGCACCAAATTCGTATTCACCTGACTTGTTTACACGCTCCGATTGTAGCAGATGAAATGTATGGGGGGAAGGATGTCTATCTCTCCGACTTAAAACGCAATTTTCATCTCAAAAAGGATACCGAAGAAATGCCCTTGATGCGCCGTGTGGCATTGCATGCGCATAGCCTTAGTTTTAAGTTGATGGATGGCAGTCCTATCACCGTAGAGGCACCCTATCCGAAAGATTTCAATGTCTTGGTAAGACAATTGGAGAAGTATTCGTAAATTTGCAATCCTGGCTCCGTAGTTCAATGGATAGAATGTAGGTTTCCGGTACCTAAGATGCAGGTTCGATTCCTGCCGGGGCTACTTAATAAGGATAAAATGGTCTTCAATAATTGGAGACCATTTTTATTTAATCGTGGTTTTTATAGTCCAAAAAAAGACCCACTGCTGGACAGTGGGCCTTTGGCTTCAACTAAAAATATTACTTACTGAAATCGGTAAAAGAATCTGTTCCCGTACGACCTCTTAGTTCAAGTTTTGGATTCGTAATCGCGAAATCATCGACATTTTCAATACTTCGATTTCCAACCGTTATTCGAATAGTATTTTTCCCTGCAATAAGCTCCGTGGGGCTTAATAAAAAACTCAACTTCGCATTTTCCTTACCTACAGGCGAGTTAACAACCAAATCTTGTTGTCCTTTCACTTTAAAGAAATAAAACTTTGTGGAGGTAGCCAAGGATGGGAAATAGATACTTACATGCACAAGCTTACCATTCACATATACCTCTGGGAGATCAAATGGATTGATATGATGAACATCCATCGAAGCCTGAGCAAAAAGTGCTTCCGACTTGGCATCATAAGTAAAAGAGAGAACCCTCGTTAATTTTGATTTCGGATTGTCACCTAAAGCAATCGTATCCGTAGCGGCCGTCAATGCAATGGAAGTATATTGTGCGGAAACTTTAAAGCACAAGGCAAACAGGATGAGAGTCAAAAATGTAAATTGTTTCATTGGATTTTTTTTAAGTTTAACTTGACGCAAGTTAAGCTTGTAAAAAATCATCATCCGAAAGTACATAGTAGCATCTGTTCCCATACGTACAAAAAGGAACAATAACTACAAAATTAAAGCCCCCACTATCCCTAGCAGAGGCTTTGCATAAAATTTAAGCATTAGGGTTAGGTATTCGCGTTGTGTTTAAGAACTAGGATTTAATACCCTACAAAGGAACAAGGCCTAGTTCACTTCCACAATGAGGCCTAGGCCTCATTTTTATACCCAAAATGACTAAGTGCAAAGGAAAGCAGGCTATTGTTTTCGTTGGAGAGATTCAATTTCTTACTGATGTGATAGCGATGATTCTTCACCGTTTTCTCCGAGATAAACAAGATTTCAGCGATTTCTTTACTCTTTTTATTTTGCGCAATCAGCTCCAAAATCTTCCATTCCGCATGTGTGAGGTCCTCCAGTTTCTGGTCGGCCAAACCCCTCGCTTCCATTTGATCAAAAGCTAACTCAACCGACACCCGAATTTGATGATCACTCCAAGGTTTTAAGATGTAATTCACCGGATGTGTTTTTCCCGCCAGCTCCACAATGGAACGATCACTAAATGCCGTCAAGAAAATCACGGCCAAACGTGGCAAAATAACCTGCGCCTTCTTGACAAAATCAATCCCAGTGGGGCCATCCCCAATATTCACATCACATATCGCGAGCTGGGGTTTAAACGTAGCAATCGCCTCTAGTGCTGAAGCGTAATCGTGAAATACCCGACACACATAGCCCAAATTCTCCAATATCTCCTTGATATCCAAGGCCACAATGACCTCATCCTCCAATATTAAAATCCGCTTGCTATCCATTTGATTTATACGTCAAAGTTGATTAAATGCTTAATTCCGTTACTCTGTTGCAACACATATTGCGCACCCATTTGCTCACTCAAAATCGAGATAAGTCGCATTCCCAAATTCGAATTCTTTCGAATTTCCTCCACCTTGCCCGAACCATTATCTTCGATTTCCATTTTAACCTCTCCCTCGACCTGTTGGACATCAATCCGCAACACCCCACACCCTTCCAAAAATGCATACTTGAAGGCATTTGAAACAATCTCATTAATAATCAATCCCAGGGCACCAATCCGCTCAAATCGCAGGTAAATGTTGGGATCCATGCTAAATTGAATCGCTATCTCCTGCATCTCATCCATCACATACATTTGCTGCAAGTGCTGAACCAAGGTCCTGACGTAGGGTTCCAATTGAACAAACTCCATCTCATCCGATTGAAACAAGTTATTATGTACCAAAGCAATGGTTTGAATCCGATTTTGAAGTGATAATATCAAATCGATCGACTCCTTATTCTTACTGCGCCGTTTTTGAAGATTTAATAAACTGTAAATCACTTGCAAATTATTCTTGACGCGATGATGCAATTCCTTCAGTAGAATCGCATTGCGCTCATACTCCAAATCGAGTTGGATTTGGTTTTGGGTCAACAAACCTTTTTGTCGGAAATTGATGAACAAAAGGACCGATCCGAAAAGAATTGATCCCAAAAGGAAACTCAAAAATTTGATCTTAAAATCCTGCAATTCCGCCTCCTCTGAATAGGCCTCCACCTGACTCTTATGTTTCAAGGATTCCTCTCGGTGTTTCGCCAGTTCCAATTGGCCCAATAATAAGATCGATTTATTCCGATTAATGTGTGTATTCGCAGTATCCTGCGCAGCTTGAAATTCCTTGCTGTAATAATAAGCGGAATCGTATCGTTTTTGGGATTGAAAATAATCCGCATAAGATTCCAGCATCATCATCTTGCTCGGGGGAAGCACTTTGGGACCTAAAAGCAAACGAGCACGATCGAGCAGCACTTTCGCCGAATTCCATTGCTTGAAATGCAAATGAGCCTTTGCTAAAAGAATCAACTTCGCAATTTGATTATCGGGATTATCACCACTCGAACGAATATCAAATTCCAATTTTGGAATGACCTGACGGTAATCCCCTTG
>JBJTMZ010000303.1:0-6348 GCA_046073805.1 Aquirufa sp. | reverse complement strand
ACAATATTGACAATCCGTTTCGGAACCACAATCACCTTAGAAGGTGCCTTGCCATCCAAATGCTTCTGTACTTGCTCGTTGGCCAGCACACCCGCCTCCACTTCCGCAGGACTTGCCGTAGCCGAAAAGGCTAAAGTCAATTTCACCTTTCCATTAAAGGAAATCGGGTAATTAAATTCATTCTCAACCAAGAATTCCGGATTGAATACCGGGAATTTGGCATGGGAAATACTGCCAGGCTCCTCTCCTAATGCAGCCCATAACTCTTCAGCCATGTGTGGAGCATAAGGGGAAAGCAATAAAACTAGTTCACGAAGAACTGATTTCTTATGGCATTTCAATTGGCCCAAATCATTGACACAAATCATCAAGGTGGAAACGACTGTATTAAACGAATAACGCTCCAAATCGTCTTGAACCTTACGAATCGCCGTGTGCAATACCTTTAATTCTTCGGGCGTTGCTGGCGAATCGACAACAACTGATTTTTGCGCTTGCTCATCGAAGAACAAACGCCAAACTTTACGCAAGAAATTATGGGATCCCGAAATCGAATTCGTATTCCAAGGCTTGAATTGCTCCAATGGCCCTAAAAACATCTCATACACGCGAAGCGTATCCGCACCGTATTTGGCAATTAAGTCATCTGGATTAACGACATTAAACTTCGACTTGGACATCTTCTCCACTTCCCAGCCACAGATGTACTTGCCATCTTCCAAAATGAATTGAGCATCCGCAGGTACATCATTTCGTGAACGCTTAAATTCCTCCACATCCATCACATCATTCTCCACAATATTCACATCCACGTGCAGGGCCGCCACATCGTATTGGTCCTTCAAGCCATACGAAACAAAAGTAGCCGGATCCGAATTCTTCACGCGATATACGAAATTGGATCGACCTTGAATCATCCCTTGGTTGATCAATTTCTTGGCAAATTCTTCCTCCGCCACATAACCTAAATCCTTCAAGAATTTATTCCAAAAACGAGAGTATAACAGGTGGCCCGTCGCATGTTCCGAGCCGCCGATATATAAATCAACAGCCTTCCAATAATTCACCGACTCTTTTGAGGCAAATGCTGAATCATTTTGTGCATCCATGTAACGGTACCAATACCAAGACGATCCTGCCCACCCTGGCATAGTCGACCACTCGTAATCATATTGTCCTTGGTATTTCCAAGAATCTGCTGCACGCCCCAAAGGTGGCTCGCCTGTTTCAGTTGGTAAATACTTATCAATCTTTGGCAATTCCAAAGGCAATTCCGACTCTTGAATCAAATAAGGTAATAATTGACCATTAGATGCCGGCTTAAAGTAAACCGGAACCGGTTCACCCCAATAACGCTGACGGGAAAATACCGCATTTCGCATGCGATACTGTACTTTTCCTTTTCCGATACCCCGTTCCTCCAACCACTGAATCAGAGTTTCCGTGGCCTCCTTGTAACCCATGCCATTGATCATACCCGAGTTGATGTATTTTCCCTCTTTGGTATTATCCGCTTGTTTTTCAATATCCTTTTGGGCATCCAAAATCGCCGGAATAGGCAAATCAAAATGTTTCGCAAAATTCCAATCACGTTGGTCGCCCGACGGAACACCCATCACGGCACCTGTACCATAACCCGCCAAAACATAATCAGCCAAGAATAAAGGCACCCGCTCATTATTCAATGGGTTAATCACATACGTACCTGTAAATACACCAGAAACTGTTTTTACTTCCGATACGCGATCCAATTCCGAACGTGATTTCGTCCAAGTAATGTAGGCATCTACATCCGCTTGTTGCTCCGGCTTCGTCAACTCGGCTACCCATTCATGTTCCGGTGCCAACACCATAAAGGAAACCCCATAAATGGTATCCACACGGGTTGTAAACACCTTAATTTTCTTATCCGTAATTCCCTCAATTTCAAACTCCACATCCGTTCCAATGGATTTACCAATCCAATTGCGCTGTTGTTCTTTCAATGAATCCGACCAATCTACCTCATCCAAGCCACGCAATAATCGATCAGCATAAGCCGTAATGCGCATCGACCATTGACGCATCTTCTTCTGCTCCACCGGATATCCTCCACGCTCCGAAAGACCGTCTTTAACCTCATCATTAGCTAAAACCGTACCCAATTGAGGACACCAGTTGACCACCGAATCATCCAAATACGCCAAACGGAAATTCAACAAATACGCATATTGCTCCTCCTCACTCATGGCATTCCAACGATCTGCTGAAATACGTTCAACATCCTCATCACAAACCGCTTTCAACCCAATGGAACCCTTAGAAGCTAAAATAGCCTTCAAGGTATCAATCGATTCGGCCTTATCTGAGGATTGATTGTACCAGGAATTAAACAATTGCATAAAGATCCATTGCGTCCATTTGTAATAAGATGGATCCGAGGTACGTACCTCCCGCGACCAATCGAATGAAAAACCCATGTTTTTCAATTGCTCGATATAACGAGTAATGTTTTGCTCCGTCGTAATCGCAGGGTGCTGCCCAGTTTGAATCGCATATTGCTCAGCCGGCAATCCAAAGGAATCAAATCCCATCGGGTGTAAGACCTCAAAACCTTGTAAACGCTTATAACGCGCCATGATATCAGACGCAATGTAGCCCAGCGGATGACCCACGTGAAGACCCGCTCCTGATGGATAAGGGAACATATCCAAGACATAATACTTGGGCTTGTTGGGATTCACTTGAGCTTTAAAGGTTTGATTTTGTTCCCAAAATCCTTGCCACGCTTTTTCTATCTCACGAAATTGATACTCTGAACGCATATAAATTATTGTTTTTCAAAAGGGGATGCAATTTACACGATTTTGTCGAAAAAATATTTACTCTACTTTATTGGTAGATTAAGTTAAGTCTATTAGTTTTGTAGGATTATTATGAAAACCATGTCCACACCAACCGAATCGACGCCACCCAAATCCAAATTTCCGAGCTTGCTAAAAGCCATCAATATTATTTGGAAGCGTGAACGTAGCTTCACGGAAGTCATTATTCACATTAGCAATGCCTTGGCCTTGATGATTGTGGGACATTTGATTTTCACCTACCTCACCGCAGAAAAGGTCATTGCCGTTTTCAGCACAGTTGATTCATCGATTCTCTATTATGTTTTAGGAGGATTCATCGCCCAAATGATCGATGGCGCTTTAGGCATGGCATACGGCGTAACGGCTACCACGTTTTTGATGTCGGTGGGAATTACCCCAGCGGCTGCATCCGCGAGCGTCCATGCATCTGAAGTTTTTACCTCTGGGGTGTCTGGCTACATGCACTTGAAATTCGGCAATGTCAATTCGAAGTTATTTAAAACACTCGTTATCCCAGGAGTCATTGGTGCCATTTTAGGAGCTTATATCCTTTCCTCCCTGGAAGATTATGCGGGCTATATCAAACCCATCGTATCTATCTACACCCTCTTTTTAGGTGCCATCATCATTCGGAAAGCACTCATTAAAAGACAGGAGAAGCGACAATTAAAGAAAGTGGGTTGGCTAGCACTTTTCGGTGGCTACCTCGATTCCATCGGTGGTGGCGGTTGGGGACCCATCGTATCCTCTACACTCATCGCCTCGGGGCGTCACCCCAAGTACACCATTGGAAGTGTTAATTTGACCGAATTTTTCGTTTCCTTGGCATCCTCCATTACCTTCTTTACCGTCATCGGCTTGGGTTATTGGCAGGTAATTGCTGGCTTGATTCTGGGTGGTGTTGTCGCAGCACCAATCGCGGCGCGTTTGGCAAACAAACTACCAGTAAAGAGCATGATGATTCTCGTAGGAATCGTCATCATCATTGTCAGTTTGCGCCAGATTGTTCTCGGTGCCGGGAAATTCTTCTAGTCGTGTTGAATCTTGCGGGTACTTACCTTTCCCTGAAGATCCGTAAATCGAATTAGCTGAATGGCTGAATTAGTCAATGGATACGTTTTTCCAGCCTGAATTGTCAAACGATCAAGCTCTTGTCCTAGCCCATTAAAGCATTGCAATTCGCCGCTTTGGTTGGTCAAGACATAAATCGTTTCCGAACTCGGATTCGGCCAAACTTGTAAAGTCTGAGAAACTTGTGCCTCCCAAACAGCTGACGTACTCTTATTTTCAAAAAGCTGAACACCGCCAGCACCCGTACCAACCACAAAATCTAAACGCCCATCCCCCGACACATCGACGAGCTGAAGTCTTGCATTCCGACCAATCGATGGCATTGAAAAATTAATCGAACGCCAAGAAATTTTATTTGAGCTAGCGTCATAATTCCCCACATGCAAGAGTCCATCCGTATCAAGTCCCACAAATTCCAATACTCCATCACCATCGACGTCCCCTACTTGCCCACTT
This sequence comes from Aquirufa sp., assembly GCA_046073805.1. Taxonomy (GTDB): domain Bacteria; phylum Bacteroidota; class Bacteroidia; order Cytophagales; family Spirosomataceae; genus Aquirufa. The sequence continues at coordinate 1,975 of JBJTMZ010000303.1, read as the reverse complement.
CGTAATTGCCAACGCTCCTGACTCAATTGCCCCCAATCCAAATTATCCCCTAATTGAATTCTTCCAGACCGACGATGAACCAGCAAACCCCAAGGCGAAACAATCGGCACCTCCCCTGCCCCCAAATCAATGGAAAATGGACTGATTTTTTGATTATCGATCAAATACGCCACAGGTCCCGAAATTCCCTGAGCAGTCAATAAAATAGATTCGCCCAAGGGTTGAATAACTAGATCATTCAAAACTTCCCGATTCGCCAATCCGAGGTAATCGGATGTCTTATAGACCAAAACTCCTTGTTGGTTTTCATACAAAACAATACCCGCCCCTTTTCGATTTCCCGTATGTCCGATCATTAAATCTAAATCGCCATCGCGGTCCATATCAACAAAACAAGGACTCGCCTTCTCCCCCACATCGATCATCTGATCTTGAAGAAAAGGCGTCGCTTTTCCGTTGGAAACCCGAAATGAAGATCGCTGAAAATCCTGTTGGTACCCCGCATTATCCGGCGTATTCACTGAAACGAAAACATCTTCATCGGCGCCGGAAAGTCGTAGAGGCACGGCCGACCAAAATATGCCTGTACCCAAATTTAAACCTGCTAAAAAATCATTATTGGCTAAACTATATTTCACGGTTGATCCCGAACCCACATTTTTCAAAAAAGACAAATTAGGACAGGAAACCAGACCAAAGTATAAGTCGTTGTTGACCGTTCGACCTAGGGCATTTCCTACGTGATCAGCACGCTGGATTCCCTGCGAGGCTTGTGTTTGCAAGGGAGATTCTCCACCATTTAATTGTATATCCAAACAATTATTGTGCAAAATACCACCCCAAGTATTTACTGATTTCTCAAATTGCAATCCGGGGGAACCTGTCTTTTGAACCGAAACATTTTCATGAAACTCAATGTAATGCCCTCCGGGTTCGAAGGCAAGTACATCCACATCCCCATCATTGTCTACATCCGCCACCACGGGTATGTCGGGCGAAGCCACATAAAGATTAACCAATCCCGCAAAGCCGGTCGTAAATAACGGGTTCTTGACCAATTCAAAACCAAACTTTCCTAGATTGATTTTTTGTTGGTACACTTTCATCCCCGCACCCGTGGCACAAAAGAGATCCTTCAATCCATCTTGATTAAAATCTACCAGGATAAACCAATTTTCTATCAAGGGGAATTGGGCGATGTATTCAGGAGCATATCGAAAAGTTCCTTGAGTTGACTGTAGAAAAGTAGAAATTTGTTGGCTGGTCCGATCAAAACAAACCACATCCAACACAGAATCCCCATTTAAATCCATGCTCTGGTACTGCATGGAGTTCATGCCTCCCGCCCAAGGATTGTTCAGTTTACTCGCATTTTGTTGGACAGGCATACCCTGAAAAAGCTCAAATCGAAGGGATTGCCCTTGTATTTGCACACTTATCAAGCCCAATAAAAGGAATAAACAATTTTTCATTCGATATTTGCACCTGCACGAAATCAAAGGCTCGCTAAAATTAACATGAAGATTTTAAATTCAGCTCTTTTAGATCTTTTTCTATCCTCGACAGGTGTTTGTACGGACACACGCAAAATTCAATCCGGCAATTTATTCTTTGCTCTAAAAGGCCCGAATTTTAATGCCAACGCCCTTGCAAAAGAAGCCCTAGATAAAGGTGCCCTAGCAGCGGTCATAGATGATTCGAATTATGCTGTTGGCGATAAAACAATTTTAGTCGGAGATGGCCTCAAAGCCTTGCAAGATTTAGCACACGATTACCGAAATACACTAAACATTCCAATTATCGGCCTTACAGGTTCCAACGGAAAAACGACTACGAAAGAACTCCTATTTTCCGTTTTATCCCAAAAATATCACTGCTACGCAACGGCAGGAAATTTAAATAACCACATCGGTGTTCCCCTATCCCTCCTTCAAATCAAAGCGAATCATGAAGTCGCGGTAATCGAAATGGGGGC
>JBJTMZ010000302.1:0-4806 GCA_046073805.1 Aquirufa sp. | reverse complement strand
CAAAAAGGCATTCATGCTTTTTTGGTAAGATGAAAAGATTAAAATTATCCCAGCAAGAATAAATCCAAATATGGAAACGTTTAATAGCATACAGGATATTTAGGATAGAACACAATGAGTAGAACAGACATTTAGCAAATGTTTATGTCTACTATTTCAGTTGTAAAACTATAAATTAATTTAATTCAACGCCCAAAATACTTATTTAACGGTAACAATATTTTTCGTGGCTTCGTTTTTTAAACACCTGATTATCACGTTTTTGTTCATCGGTCCGAGATTAATTTAGTCGGCTTTGACCTAACTTAACCTCAATCCGATGCGAGGCTAAAAATATGCGGCTTTCTTCGTATTATTGACCAACTAACGAATCTAAAACGATGGGAATACACGTACAGGTATCGCCGAACCAAAAAATTACCTGGGTAGATGTTTCTGCTCCTACCAAGGAAGAATTGGAGGAATTGAGTAAAAACTATGCCCTGAATCCCTATGCGATTTTAGCTTGTTTGCAGCCGGATCATTTGCCTAAACACGAGGATATGGATGGCACGCATTTCATTATCACACGTGCATTAAGTCAGACATTACCCAAGCAGACGATTTCGATACAAAGCATCTCGACGAAGATTGCCTTTTTTTATCGCAAAGGCTTATTGGTAACTATCCATCGCAAGCACCACGATTTTATCCATGATGTTCGTGAGAAATATTTCGAAACGGGAATCTATTTGGAGGAAGAACTGATTGTAGCCAAATTACTTTGGCACATCTTGCATTCCTATGAAATTCAGGCCGTTTACCTTTCCAATGAGATGGATGCCTTTGAGAATAAAGTATTTTCTCAAGAAGTAACCCCGCACATGCTTTCGGATTTATACCAAATGAAACGAAAGGCCTTGATCAGTAAAAAACTCTTGCTATTTAGTCAAGAAGCGGTGAGTTCATTGAAGTTGAATTCCGACGATTTAACCGTCATTCAAGACGACCGTGACCTGCATGTCAAGTTGATGAATATCTACGATCAAATCCACGACGACGTCTCCAACCTGGTGAATTTTTACCTATCCATTTCCGCCCAAAAAACGAATGATGTCATAAAGGTCTTGACTATTTTCTCGGTCTTCTTTATGCCGCTGACCTTTATTGTGGGAATTTACGGGATGAATTTTGAGCACATGCCGGAATTGAAAAGTCCTTATGGCTACCTTGGGGTTTGGCTATCGATGGTGGGGATTAGTGCGTTTATTTATCTCTGGTTTAAGCGGAAAAAGTGGTTGTAAATTTTTGGCTATTAATTCTATGTACATATATTTGTACATAAAATTGTACAACATGTTAACAACCACTTTATCAGATTTCAGGAAGGATATTAAATCGTACCTTGATCAAGTTACGGAGAGTTTTGATACTTTGATTATCAACCGCGGCAAAGACTCCGGTGTAGTCATTATGTCGCTTGAGGAATATAATTCACTCCTAAGTACTCAGCATGAGTTATCATCTCGCAAAAATCAACAGCGATTAGATGAATCAATACAAGAATTAAAGGCGGGGAAAAAACTTGAGAAAAAACTCGTAGTCGAATGAAAATTGTTTTTACTTCTCATTCATGGGAGGATTATCTCTACTGGCAGAAAATTGATAAGCAGAAATTAAAGCGTATCAATGAGCTAATCAAGGATATTAACCGTAATCCTTACGCAGGTATCGGCAAGCCAGAGGCATTAAAATATCAATATGCTGGATTTTGGTCGCGAAGAATTGATGAAGAGCATCGGCTTATCTATCGGGTACTTGATGAGGAAATTCAAATTGCCAAATGCCGTTTCCACTACGAGTAAATGCGTTTATTTCACAAATCCCGCAATCGATGCCGCCACTTTACCTGGCACCTCTTCCATTGGAACGTGGCCCACATTCTTATAAATTTCAGCCTTGCTTCCTTGAATATCACGCTGGAATTTTGCGACGTTATCCACGCTGATGAGGTTATCCTTATCGCCCCAAAGAATGAGTGTTGGGGTTTTAATATCCTTGATCCGAGAAACATTCGAATTCAAGAATCGCTTCGAATTTCCCTGGAAAGAACCTTTAAATATCAGTAAAGCCGCTGCCCGATTTCCTTCCCGAATCGCGACATCGTGAAAGCGTTCTACTTGCTCATCCGTCACACGAGCCTGATCATAATAAACCGTCTCCAAACTTTTTCGTACCAAGAATTTTGGCGTAGCATATAACAATAAATTATTGATGACAGGCGTCGAGGCAATCGTAAATCCCAAGGATCCACTCTCCCCTTTTTTCGGATAACCTGCTGCGTCGACTAAGACCATTTTGGCAAGTCCTTGCGGATTATGTAAGGCATAGTTCCAGGAGATCGCTCCTCCCATCGAATTGCCCACCAATATAAAGCGCTTGATCTTTAATCGCGTCGTAAATGAATCAATGAATTTCGAATAATAATCAAAATTATAGGCATTCTCTGGCGAGGGTCCCGTCAAGCCAAAACCCGGCAAATCCAAGCTAATCACACGCTTTTTATCCTTCAAACCAATCACCACACTGTCCCAAGTATTCAAGGACGAGGACATTCCGTGTAATAAAATAAGGGGCGTCGAATCCGACTGAATTCCTTCATCGCGGTAATGTACTTTCATGCCCAATATCGGCATGAACTTGGAGTCTTTGTTGGCATACAAAGGAATCAATTCCTCCACCGGTCGATCCCGTTCACACACAATAAATAATAGAATGAAGATAAGGGCCAAGAAGCCTCCGAGTACTTTCGCGATTGTTTTCATTAGGCGGTTTTTCCCTTTAATAAAGCAAAGATGGCCATGGCATGTCCATGTCCTAAATCGAATTCATCCTTCAACCAATTGGTTATTTCGGTGGCTTTCACACACGGGGCGCCATCTTTAACATAGCCTTTTTCTTCGGCCATGCGTTTAAAATCTTCCGGACCCTTTCCGGTCTTGGCTTGTATGTTGTCGAGGTAGGCTTGAAAGGACATAGTATTCTGATTTATGGACCAAAACTACGGCAATCTTTCGAATATTTGCTAGCTTTAAGCATGAAAAAATTGTTATTAAGTTTCGTGTTTTGCTGGGGGTTTTCATCGCTCTGGGCCCAAGAAAAATCTTGGGATCTATCGAATATCATCATTACCCAGTTGACCGAAAATACCTTCGTTCATACCTCCTACCTTCAAACCAATGATTTTGGGAAAGTACCTTGTAACGGATTGGTCGTTCGCAGCGGTTCGGAGGTGGTTATTTTTGATACGCCCACGGATGATGCGAGCTCAAGGACTTTAATCGATTGGATTCAACATACGCTTCACGCGAAGGTAAAATACATCATCCCTACGCATTTTCACAACGATTGCTTAGGGGGCTTGCAGGCCTTTCACGACCTAGGAATTCAATCTGTCGCGAATCAAAAAACCATTGAATTGGCCGAATTAAATAAGGCAGTAGTTCCGAAGCAGGGATTTGGCCAGCAAATCGAATTGTCCTTCGGAAAAGACCAAGTTGCTGTTCGTTTTTTTGGGCCGGGGCATACGGCTGATAATGTGCTTGGGTATTTTGAAAAAGAACAAGTACTTTTTGGAGGTTGCTTGATTAAAGAATTGGATGCGACGAAGGGCTACTTGGGTGATGCGGTAGTTGGAGAATGGTCGACCACGGTCGGGCGAGTTAAACAAGCCTACCCTAACCTAAAATGGGTTGTCCCGGGCCATGGGAAGGTAGGCGATGTTTCGCTTTTGGATTATACGATTCAATTGTTCTCAACGCGCCAATAGCTCCGCGGCGAACGTTTCGTATAGTGTGTCCAAGAACCGAGCCAATTCCCGATCTTTTTCTGTCACCTGATTTCCGGCATTGTGTGTCGTAAGTTTGACATGTAGCTGGTTGTAGGTATTCGTCCAAGTCGGATGATGATTTTTTTCGCTGATGTGCGGCGTAGCTAAAACCATGAAGCGCATGACATCTTCGAAGCTGTCTAGCACAAATGTTTTTTCAAGGGAATCGTTATTCTGTTGCCAGTTTTCCATGATTAATCTAAATTACAGACATGAAACCAAGCATACTCCTGATTGTTTTGCTGTTGACCGCAAACTTATCAAACGCACAAAGTTCCTTGCCCGACTCGAAAACCCTCGCATCCAGTGTGGGGAAATGGAATGGCTCCTTAACCTATTTGGATTACAGCACGGGAAAACCTTTTTCGATGGCTGCTAATTTGATCATTACTCAGACCAAAGATCAATCGGGCTACATTTGCCGTTTTGAATACCCGAAAGAGCCGCATTCAAATAGTTCAGATACGCTATACATCACAAACCAACAATTTGGAGATGGCCAAATCGTTTCTTTCAACCAACGTGCCCCCGGAGATTTTACCTTGGTGACGGAGCGCCAGGGTCGGGATGGGAATGATCAAAAACCGGCGCGAATTCGGCTGACTTATCACATTACACCGAATCAATACCAGCTCGTCAAAGATGTACTATTTGAAGGATCTTCGACTTGGGTTAAACGACATGAATATCTTTTTTCACGTTAACCTAAACCTTTTCGTCTGAATCGAGTTTAGCATCTGCACTTCACTATAAATCAGATGCTTATGAAACGCGGCGAATTTTTATCGACACTCGCAGGCCCCATCTCGCTTGCCTGTGTTGCTTGCCTAGCAAGTGCCTGTTCCAAGGAAGATAGTGGTGCACCGAGCATGGTGAATAATTCGGGAACTTCGTCGGGTTTTACCATTAATCTGGATTCGGAATTAAAATCGGTCAAC
>JBJTMZ010000301.1:0-12150 GCA_046073805.1 Aquirufa sp. | reverse complement strand
CCTATTTTCTTGACTTGAAAATTGGGAGAATCTGACCATTCGTTGATGAGTATTTCCCAGGTTTGCGGATTGAATCGCCGTGTTTGGATACGGTTTTCTTGAAAACTAGGATATTCGTCGAAAATGTAATTGTACATAATTATACAGGTAATTTAGGAAAATAACTTGCCCAGGATTGGGATTGAAATAGGCCTTTTTTGCCGGAAAGTAAAATAATGATTAGGGTAACAATCAAATAACAAAACCAGGCCTCTTGGCCAAATAGTTCCACACCCATACATGTCGCCGCAATGGGCGTTTTTGTTAAACCCATGTATAAACAGGTAAATCCAATGGCGGCTAAAAATGGTCCGGGCAATTGGATGAATTCGCTGATGCCTGCGGTCGCATGGGCGCCAATGAGAAATAAGGGAGTAGCCTCTCCCCCTTTAAATCCAAGCCCAAGACTTAAGCTCGTCGCAATTAATTTTTGGACGACAAAAATGCACGACTCAAAATGATCGGAGAACGGTCGGAGTAAAAATTCCGAACCCAATCCGATGCTCTCTTGAAAAAATGAAAATTGAAAAAGAACTAGCAAAACGAAGCCACCGAGAATCGCCTTTTGAGTAGGTTGTACGGGCAATTTATCAGTCGCTAAGAAAATATTCGATTCTAGAGCTTTATAAGTGCGCGCCATTAGGGATAAAAATAGGCCAATAAGCGCTAATTTGGCCCAAAATAGACCTGAAATGGTTGGCAATAAAATGGCGGGATACAAAACGTGTTTTGTGCCGTACACGTGGAGACTTACATAATTTGCGGCAAAAGCGGTGGCTAAGCAGGCAAATATGGAACGAAGGTGAATTTTTCCAACCTCCTTGATTTCGAGTCCAAAAAAGCAACCCGCCCAAGGAGTTCCGAAAATTGCTGCAAAGCCCGCACTAATTCCGGCGCGAATCCAGATCGATTTTTCCTCTGTGGAAATTTGAAATTTAGCGGAACTCGTTTGAGCGATCGCGCCTCCCATGAATACGGCGGCACCCTCTCGGCCGACAGACGCGCCGACTAAATGACTTAACCATGTGGAGACTAAGGTAAAGGGCGCTAGCCAATAAGAGGAATGAAAGGCGCCCCCTTGTAAATGCTTGATTAAGTCATTTGTTCCTTGTTTGGCAAAGTCCCAGCGCCTACTCAAATAGATTACATACCCAACGAATGGTAATCCGAATAAAAAATAAGCTTGTCGGTTTTTTGCGATCTCATCCAGCCCCCAGAGAAATAGGGATGCGAAACTTCCTGTGAAGAAAGAGATAATAGCCCAAAGTAGGATTCTAATGCCCCAAATTCGCATGTTTGAGAGAATGTTTGTTTCAAAGGTAGGCAAATTTATTTTGCCTACCTTTGTGCCGGAAACGAATGTGTCGCAGCGAATGCCGCTGGCGGCGTTCGTGAACGAAATTCCAAGAGGTATATTGGAGCCTCTACACAAAATATCATATGACTGATTTTTCTTCGCTCGGCTTAAACCCTCAATTGTGTCGCGCATGTGATGCTTTGGGATACACGACGCCAAGCCCCATTCAGGAGAAGGCCATTCCACTCATGTTGCAAGGACATGATGTATTAGGGATCGCGCAAACGGGTACCGGTAAAACGGCAGCCTATGCTTTGCCTGTACTGATGCGTTGCAAATATGCACAAGGGAAAAACCCTCGGGCCCTGATTTTAGCGCCCACCCGTGAGCTTGTGATGCAGATTCATGAGGTTATGGTAGGTCTAGCGGCTGAAACAGACCTTCGAATGCTGGCTCTTTATGGGGGTTTGGGTCCCAAGACGCAAATTCAAGCATTGGAAGACGGTGTTGATATTTTAGTTTCGACCCCGGGTCGTTTTCTCGAATTATATCGAAAAGATACAATTGTCGTGAAGGATCTGAAGATTTTAATATTGGATGAGGCGGATAAGATGATGGACATGGGTTTCATGCCACAGATTCGGGAGATTTTGGAAAAAATTCCGTATAAAAAACGTCAAAATGGGCTATTTTCGGCGACTTTCCCTGAAAAAGTGGAGAACCTCTCGCACGAATTTTTGGAGTTTCCCCACAAGGTAGAGATCACAAGGCAAGCTACACCTGCCAGCCAAGTTACCCAGTATGTCTACGAGGCGCCGAACTTAAGTACGAAAATAAACGCCCTCGCGCATTTTCTGAAGCAAGATGCTTTTGAGCGCGTCATGATATTTTGTCGGAGCAAGGACGTTGCCAATCAAGTGGAGAAATTCTTAATTCGTAAAGTCTTACCCGAAGATCAAGTTCGTGCGATTCACTCCAATAAAGGCCAAAATACCCGAATCAATGCCATGCAGATGTTTCGCGAAGGCCTCATTCGTGTATTGGTAACAACCGATGTGGCGGCACGTGGAATTGATATTCCCAAAGTTTCCCATGTGATCAATTTCGATGTTCCCCTAATTTACGAAGATTATGTGCATCGAATCGGCCGGACGGGCCGGGCTGATCAAGTAGGCGAATCCATCACCTTCATTACCTTGGCGGAACAATACCATTGGGCGAAAATTGAAGAAATTATTCAGCAAAAGATTGATATTCAGCAACTTCCAGATGAAGTAGATTGGGAGGAGACGCCGTTTGTTGAGCAACAAGACATGTTGCGCGCGGTGGATGATCAGCGGAAGAGAGAAGATCCCGATTTCAAAGGCGCGTTCCACGAGAAAAAATGGGTTATTAAAGCTCGCGCAAGCGGCCAAAAGGTACCTAATCGAAAAGCGGTTACTAAAACGGGGCCCAAAGGTGGAGCAGTTTCCACACCAAAACCGCCCCAACGAAACAATCGCCCCGGAAAAAATGCAAAATTTCGTCCGGGCGCATCATCATCTAAAAAGAAAAGGTAGATTTGCAGCGATGAAAGTATGTCTTATTTCTTTATTGATGCTTGTGAGCAGCTTGATGCTGGGCCAACAAGCTGCTAGTCCCAAGGAAGCAAAGTATCTTCCGTTTTATGGTCAAACGACCCTTTTGCCGAAAGACCAAGCGGAGTTAAAACAATTTGTGGAATCCTGTGATGCAAGCTTCGGATCTCGAAAAGAAGCGGTCGAGTTTTTCTCAGAACGCGCCTGGGAGTTTGTCGCTTCGGGTCATTTGGACACCGCTACCTACCGTTTCAACCTAGTTCATGAGCTTGACAATCAAGCAGTTGACTCATATTGGGGGCTAGGTGTGATTACATTTCAACGCCAGGATTTTCCAAAGGCTATCGAGTTTCTTTCAAAGGGTTTGGCATTAGATAGCACACAAAGTATTTTACGAGTGGATTTGGCAATCGTCAAATTGAGTTGTTACCTGAAATCGATGGATTGCGGAACGCTTGAAGAGACGGACGCCTTGTTGCAACAAGCGTTATTACAAACGCCTAATTATGCCACAGCCTGGATGAAGCGAGCCCAGGTGGCGTATTTGCAGGAAAAATATGAAAATGCGTGGGCTTATTTGCACGAGTGTCGAAAGCTGGATATCACGCAATTGGATTTAAATTTAGGCCACAGTTTAGCTGAAAAAATGCCCGATCCACAGGGCGTATTTAAGTAATTCATCATGGGAATTCGGTCCTTTTTTGCGAAACCTTTTGCGAGCCGGGTGGTCAAAAAACACCAGAAGAGTCACGCTCAAGCGATTCAAATTCAGGAAGAATGGTTGAAAAATAACCTCAAAAAAGCCGAGAAAACCATCTTTGGGCTTGCCTACGAATTCGACAAAATCCGCAATTACCTCGAATATAAAATCCGCGTACCCATTGCTGAATACGAGGACCTGAAAACCTACATCGATGAAATGGTTTTGGGTTCCCCTAACATTCTTTGGCCAGGGAAACCGGCTTATTTTGCCAAAACATCAGGCACCACTTCGGGCGCTAAATACATCCCCATTTCGAAGGAATCGATGCCTTACCACATTACGGGTGCACGCGATGCCCTTTTGCATTACGTACATTATTCGGGGAATGCGAAGTTTTTAGACCAAAAATTGATTTTTTTGTCGGGCTCTCCGGAGTTAGAGGAGAAAAACGGAATCCCAACCGGCCGTTTGTCAGGCATCGTCAATCACCACGTTCCAGGCTATTTGCGAAGCAATCAACTGCCTAGTTATTCGACGAATTGCATCGAGGATTGGGAGGATAAATTGGAAGCCATTGTCAAGGAAACGATAGATCAGCGAATGGGACTAATTTCGGGTATTCCTCCTTGGGTTCAGATGTATTTCGATCGATTAGAGGGCTTGTCGGGAAAGAAGATAGGTGACTTATTCCCTGATTTTCAATTGTTTGTGACCGGCGGGGTGAATTTTGAGCCTTACCGACAAAAATTGATGGAGTCAATCGGTCGGGACATTGATGTCGTGGAAACCTACCCAGCTTCGGAAGGATTTATTGCCTTTCAAGATTCAAGTGGCGAGGAGGGTTTATTGCTCAATGTAGATGGGGGAATCTTTTTTGAATTTGTTCCCATGGATACTTATTTCAGCGGAACACCGAAGCGCTTGATGTTATCCGAAGTGAAGTTGGGCGTTAATTATGCGCTATTAATGACGACGAATGCGGGTCTATGGTCCTATTCGATTGGTGATACAGTGAAATTTGTGTCTTTAGATCCTTTCCGAATTGTGGTGACAGGCCGTATTAAACATTTTATTTCGGCTTTTGGAGAACATGTGATTTCCGAGGAAGCGGAGCGCGCGATGGGCGAAGCACTTAAGGCTTGTCCAGAGGCGAGTTTGGTTGAGTTTACCTTGGCTCCGCAGGTGAATCCAACAGCCGGAGAATTACCTTATCACGAATGGTTGGTCGAGTTTGCGCAACAGCCGAATGATCTAGCCAAATTTAGTGCGGCATTGGAGTCCTCGATGGTTTCGCAGAATATCTATTACCGTGATTTGATCGAAGGAAAGGTTCTACAGCCATTGAAACTGACCGTTTTGCCTACAAATGCCTTTATCGATTACATGAAATCGCAAGGGAAATTGGGGGGACAGAACAAGGTTCCACGTTTAGCGAATGATCGGGCCATAGCGGATAAGCTCGCAGCCATGTAGTGACGAGCTGTATCGCGTCTCTACTTTTGCCAACTCGCATATTCCAAGTAATTCATGGCCGTTCGCATGAACACTTCGGCAGCTTCAGGGCTTACGGGTTTTAATAATTTGGCGGGATTTCCAGCAAAAATACTTCCGGCAGGAACGCGGGTATTTTGGGTTACCACAGCTCCGGCGGCGATGATGGAACCTGTTTCGATAAGTGCGCCATCCATGATGATGGCTCCCATACCTACCAATACATAGTCTTCAATGGTGCAGCCATGAACAATGGCATTGTGGGCAATGGATACATAATTTCCGATAGTGGTCTCTGTTTTTTGGTAGGTGCAATGAATCACGGCACCATCCTGAATGTTGGAATAATTGCCTATTCGAATGCGATTGACATCCCCCCGAACAACCGCATTATACCAAACGGTACAATGTGAACCCAACGTAACATCTCCTACAATGGTGGCGTTTGCCGCTTGCCAGTTTTCTGGGCCAAATTGGGGTGATTTCCCCTTGATTGGAACAATTAATGCCATAGTTTCGCGATTTATGCGGGCCAGCGACCCTGTAGTTTCATGACCTTTTCGATGACATCCCGCACAGCGCCTTTGCCTCCGCCAAAAGGGGAAACATATTTACAAGCCATTTGAATTTCGGGAATGGCATCTGATGGGCAGGTACTTAATAGCTTGGGCCTAGACAGGATTTTTAAGTCGGGAACATCGTCCCCCATGTACAAGATTTCGGATTCGTCTAGACCGATTTTCTCCAACCAGGTTACGTAGGTTTCCAATTTATCTTTGCCGCCCAAACCGAAATAGATATCTTGGAATTTCAGATTTTCGAGTCGTTTTTTAACCCCTTGATGACCACCACCCGTGATTACGCAAAGATTATATTCCGCTTCGCGCGCCTTTTCAATGGCATAACCATCCCGGATGTGAAAGGTTCGGTAATGCTCACCCGTTTCCAAGACATGCACACTGCCGTCGGTCATGACGCCATCGATATCGAAAACAAAGGCTTTAATTTGCGCAAATTGCGTAAGGCTGTTGGACATAAGAATGCTTTTGAACGGTAATTTACATAAATCTGTGGAAAGACTTGATGCGTTTCGTGGTCGCTTTTTTGTATTTTTACCACCTATGAAACGAATTCGTGTGTTTTTCATGTTGATTGGGCTGGCGATTTGTCCGGGCCTATTGCATGCCCAACAGGCGGATCCGGCTTTTTCGGAATTTGTCAATAGCATAGCCCAAAGCAAAAATGCTGATGCGGCGAATTGGTCACAACAAGTAAAAAGGGCCTCATCTAAAGCGTTTGTCGATCTTGTTTTCCAACTGCGTAAAGCGGGTTTCAAATCCCCCCAGTTGGCCTATTTATTAGCCAGAACCTTTCTTCAATCGAATCCGAATCTTCAATTAGAATTACTATCTACGGTTCAAAAGCTCATTGAGCAAAAGGATAATAAAACATTACTCAGCTTTCTCGAGCAAGTTGAAAATTGGCAATACAACCAACGGCTTATTCAAACGGGGAATTACACATTTCAGGTACAAGGCAATTTGTCGCTGGCTTGGCAAGGCCCAGATAGTACGCTTGTTGTGGCTTCTGATAATTGGGATAGCCCAAGTCCTGAGATATCGACCGACAAGGACATGCAAATTCAAGCATTTACCCCGGGGCCGGTTTTGCTATGGAATGAGGTTGAATTTGTATCAAGCATCGGAAAAGATAGTCTTCGTTTTCAGGCCAAAACCTTACGGTTTTCGGTCAAGGACCGCGTATTTATTGGCGAAAAAGGTTTGTTGAATACGAGATTATTGGAATTGCCCCGGTTTCAAGTAAATCCCCGAAGAGGTATTTTGGTCTGCGAAGAAATGAACTGGCAGGAAGGAGAGCAGAAAATACGTGGTTCATTGCGCATGCCTTTGAAAAGAAAGGCAGGCTCATCCGGATTTGCCATTGAATTTAAGTCAAAGGATTTTCTGGCCAAGCCTTTGCAGAGCAATAACTACAAGGGATTCGGGCGGCTTTTTGTGTCTGGGGATCAGCGGGGATTGCTAGGTACCGGCGAACGTCCCGCGCGCTTGGAGGTTTGGTCGAAGGATAGAAAATTAGGCGAATTTGCGTCCCAACAAATTACGATACAGTCTAATGAATCAATTCAAATCAAGGAAGGGTCATTCACGGGCTATGTTGGGAAGAAAGATTCGTTGTTTCACGCTTACGTAACCGCGAATTGGATTCCTGTAGAATCGGCTTGGCATATTAAACCAACGCAAGACCAGGTATTATTTGAGGATAGTTTTCACCAAGTGTCTATTTCGGCGGATTTAGGTGTTTTGCATACCGATTCACAGGTGATGGACTTTTTTAGGTTAGCGGGGAAAAGCCAAAATCCAGCCTGGGTAGAGTCCTTTGATTTTTACGATGCAGATAGATTGGATGGCCAGCAGGGTATTTTGACTTACGACCCGATGCGGATTTTGTATAATCATTTGTCGGCCATCAAGCGTAGCCAAGCGAATTTATACGACATCGCTGCCGCCACGAAGAAAGATCCGCAATGGATGCGTGGTGGTTTTCAACAATACAAACATGCGGGTTATTTAAATTTTGACGACCAAACGAGCGAGGTTTCTTTTACGCGATTGGGTCGACATTATGCACAGGTCAAATTTGCACAAAAGGATTTTGACCGTTTTTATGTGCCATCTTTTGGTGGGATGCTAGCCAGGGATACGGCGAATATTTCGGTGGATTTGGCTCAACAAAAATTGGTGATTCGCGGGATTAAGGAGGTGATGGTTTCAGATTCCTTGAAGGCAAATTTCATTCCTTCCAACAATCAGATTGTCTTTGGCCAGGGGCGTGATTTTGATTTTATGGGCGAAATTAAGATCGGCAATTATCGCTTCCGTGGCCAGGGTTTCCGCTTTAATTTCAATGATTATTCCATTAATCTTCCCAAAATTGATTCGATAACATTTGTTCGGAAAGGAACTAATCGTGAGTTGGGAGGGCAATTTCGTTATGAGGCCGGGCATATTTTACTCGCTCCGCCCAACAACAAATCGGGCCGAAAAGGGCTCGCTGCCTATCCGAAATTAACGATACCCAAAGGGGTAATTTCCTATTTTGATGAGCCTTGGAGAGCGCAAGGGGTTTATTCGCAGAAGCACTTTTTTCAAGTGCCTAGGATCGAGTTGGATAGTTTGACTCAAAAGGAAATCACATTTGAGGGAAGCTTTATATCCAATGGGATATTTCCGACCTTGAAATCCTCGTTGGTTTTGATGCCTGATCAAACCTTTGGTTTTTCGTATAATCAAAAACTGCCCTTAAGTATTTATCAGTCTAAAGCGCTTTATCAGTTGAAGAGTCCGCTTACGATGAATAAAGTGGGTTTGTCTGCTTCGGGAACGATGCAATTGGGAAGTTTGTCCTTGACGCAAAAGGAAAGCCACTTTTACCCCGATTCATTGATTGCAAGTGGCGTAAATGCCTCCATGGAGGGCAAGGGCTATCCGTCTATGCAAGTGGGGGAACATCGATTTACGTGGGCACCAAGTGAAGATAGTTTGTGGATTTATCCCATTAAACAGTCATTTCTTTTGTATGGCAAAGAGGCTCAATTGGCCGGCGCTTTAGGCATGCATCAAAAACGCGTCTTTGGGAAAGGGAATTTGATATTGCAAGACGGCGTGATGGATTCGGATTTATTTCGTTTCGATTCGCAAAGTTGGAGTGCCGCTGATGCGAGTCTGAAAATTGGCAAACAAATGTCTCTTTTTGCTCCGGCTGTATTGATGAGCAAGGTTAGCTTAGAAGCGAATATGGCTTCTCACAGAGTCTTGATTCGACCAGCGAAAGGGGAATTGGGGACGCAAATCACGTTCCCATATATTTCCTATCAAAGTAGTTTATCAGAAGCGACTTGGGATTTGACGAACCAACGATTGCTGTTGGCCGGCAAGGCTGGCTTTGAACTTACTAGTTTAGATAGTTCTGGGGCTTCCTCGGGCTCGATGATTCGAGCTTCTACGGCCAATTATGATTTAAAGGCGCAATATTTAGCGTTAAGTGGGGTCAAGGAAGTGGAAGTTGGGCCGGCTTTATTGTTCCCAGACAAGGGAATTTTGGGGATTCAAAAGGATGGGGCATTTAAGCCATTTATCGGTGCGAAAGCCTTATTGGACGCCAAGAATAAACGCCATTATTTGGCCGATTTGAAGATAATCGAAGGGAATTCCAAGGGCTGGAAGGGCGAGGCTAATTATCAATTTCCGCGTAGTGATGGGGATACCGTATCCGTTGCTTTACGAAACTTTCAGTTTGAGGGAAAGTCGCATGTGACGGCTGAGGGTTTATTGGCCGAAAAAACACCGCTTCGATTTAGTAAGCATCAGCAATTTAAGGGGGAGGTCTCTTTGGATACGCGTAATCCGAATTTGAATTTCAAGGGATTCATTCGGCCGGTCATTGGTTTGCCCAATTTTCGTGCTGCCTGGATTCCATTTGAGAATGCAAAGGGCGAGGAGCCGCATTTAGTCTTGAATAAAGATTTACGGGATGAGGCCGGTCGGCCAATCACGGCTGGAATATTTATCAATGCGCAGAATAAATTGTACCCAACATTTTTGAGCCCGCAGTCGGACGACCTAGATCCTGTGTTGTTTCAAGCGGAGGGGGATGTGATTGAGTCGAATGACCGCTATGAGGTCAAGGGTAAATCATCGGATATGCAATTGTTTATTGATAAGCATCGGGTAGAGGCGCAGGGTCCAATTCAATTATTTACGGGAAATCAGTCGATTCGGGCATTTGGTAATTTGGTTATGTCGACGGATAGTTTGCTGCCCCGTTTGGACACTTGGCTGAGTTTACAATTCCCTTATCCTGCCAAATTACTGAAGGTGATGGGGGATCGAATGTTGAAATATCAATTGGATCAGGGCATTCAGAGTGATCCGGCGGATGATCCTGAGAAACGAGACGCGTATTTACGTCGGGTAGATCAGGTATTGGGCAAAGCGGTAGCGGAGCCGATGCGGACAAAGATGGATCAGGTACATATTGCCTTGGATAAGGTGGCGCCGGAATTTTCTAATTCGATTAACTTTTCCAATGTTTCTTGGGTTTGGTCCCCGAATACCTCTTCATTTTATTCGGTGGGCGGAATTCCTCTGGTAAATGTGGGGCCAGTGGACATTAATGCCGCGATTCGAGGTTACATGGAGGTCGTGAAAAAACCGAGTAAGGAGGAATTTTATGGCTATTGGGAATTGTCGGAAGATTTATGGTATTATTTTGCCTATTTTAATGGCGAGTTAGGTGTATATTCGTCGGATCCTGCATTTTTAGCCACCATACGCGAGGCGGTTAAGTCGGACAAAAAGGGCAAATCGACGGTTGTTGAGGCTGCAGGGGATGAAAAAGATGCGTTTGTGAAAAGATTTTTGGCGTATTACCGGGGTACTACGCCGACGAAGAAAACAAAAAAAGTGGCGGCACCAGCGAAAGCAGAGCCGCCTACGACGAAAGCGAAAAAAGGAGGGTTTTAATTTATGAATCAATCAAAACTGGGAAAAATTTTTCAATTCATGGATACGCTGGGTTTAGGCGAGCGAGATCCATTTGGGAATCCGATTTTATTTAAGCGGCTTGTCATGATGGTATTGGGATTTATCTCTTACAATCGATTGACTGTTTACAATAAAACGAAGATTACGGGGACGGAGCATTTGGAAAATTTACCGGAGCAAGGGGTCTTGTTTTTGCCGAATCATCAGACCTATTTTATGGATGTTGTGACCCTTTATCATATCTTTTTCTCGGTGAAATGGGGTTTTCGAAATACCATTAATTACCCGATTTATTTAATGGCTCCTCGGTCGAATTTGTTTTATGTGGCGGCATCTGAAACGATGAAGAATGATGGTTTTTTGCCTCGGGTGATGGCGCAGGCGGGTGCGATTTTAGTGAATCGTTCGTGGCGTGCGGAGGGGGTGGATGTGAAACGAGAGGTGGATTTGGCAGCGGTAGAGAAGATTGGAAAGGGCTTGAAATTTGGCTGGGTAATTAGTTTTCCCCAAGGTACAACACGCGCTTTTGCGCCATTGCGTAAAGGGACGGCGCATTTGATTAAGGGTGAAAATCCGATTGTCGTGCCGGTGCGAATCAATGGTTTCCGTAGAGCGTTCGACAAGAAGGGTTTGTTGATAAAAAAGCGAAATACGACATTAACCGTTGAGTTTCGCGAGCCGATACGTTTTGATACGAAGGCTACGACGGAGGAGATTTTGGAGCGTTTGCGCCAGGAAATAGGCTTGGAATATGCTGAATAAAACCAAGGGCATTGTTATCAATTACCTAAAATACCGGGAGTCGTCTTTGCTGGTTACGATTTATACGGCGGAATTTGGGATTAGTTCCTATTTGGAAAATGGAGTTCGTTCGGCCAAAGCGAAGCATAAGATTGCCTTGTTTCAGCCCTTGACGTTGTTGGAACTCGAGGTTTATCACAAACCGGGGAAGGGGCTTCATCGCATCTCGGAGGCCAAATGTTATTACCCTTATCGGAAAATTCCTTTTGATATTACGTTTTCGAGTATTGCATTGTTTCTGACAGAAGTATTGGGGAAGGTATTGCGGGAGGAGGAGGCCAATCCGGTCTTGTTTGATTTTTTAGAGGATTCATTTCAGATGTTGGATCAGGGTGTGGGGGCGATGGAGAATTTTCATTTGCAATTTTTATGGAAATTGAGCGAGTTTTTGGGCTTTCATGCGGGGCGGGTGCAAGAGTTTATGGATCAATTGCGGGAAGCTGGCGTTCCGGGAATCAGTGACTTAGATCCGCAGGCTGTTCAGGCCTTGTTTGATTCGGATTATGGCCAGGTTGTTGGGATAAATCGCATACAACGAGCGGCCATTTTGCGCGCCTTGATTTATTATTATGGCTTGCACATGGAGTCGTTTGGGGAGTTGAGATCTTTACAAGTTTTGCAGGAGGTGATGTCATGAAAACATTAGCGTATCAGATTTTTCCTTCGCCGAAGGCTTTG
>JBJTMZ010000300.1:0-3161 GCA_046073805.1 Aquirufa sp. | reverse complement strand
TCCGATCGCATTGCCATTAGGGAATGAGGTTAGTTATTACAATTTAGGAGATTGGTTTTCTCCGGCTCTCAAGAATGCTTATGTGTTAAAAATTGATGAGAGTGGCTTTGATTTTGTGCATTTTCAGCCAAAATCCTGATTTTTCTATGTATCTTCATAGCTCATTTTGTTAACCCATTGAATTATGTCGCAATTATTTCACACCCGTATGGAAGTTATGTCGGAGCTAGCCAAAAACATGGATGGCTACATGAAGGATTTTTTGAATCCGATTGACTCCAACTGGCAACCTGCTGATATGCTTCCAGATTCTACGAAAGATAATTTCTTCGAAGAGGTGAAATTGTTGCAAGAGGCTGCGAATGAATTGCCTTATGATTATTGGGCGGTTTTGATTGGTGATACGATTACAGAAGAGGCCTTGCCAACGTATGAGTCTTGGTTGTTGGGCATGGATACCGTGGATCATTTGGATCAAGAAAATGGCTGGGTGAAATGGATTCGCAGTTGGACCGCCGAGGAAAATCGTCACGGAAATTTGTTGGGAACTTACCTGTATTTGTCAGGTAAAGTAGATATGAAGGCCGTTGCGATTTCGACGCAGTATTTGATTGCGGATGGTTTTGATATTGGAACTTCTGCAGACCCTTATCGTAATTTCGTGTATACATCGTTCCAGGAATGGGCAACGAATATTTCGCACCGTAGAACGGCTTCTTTGGCGAAACAGCATGGTAATTCCAATTTGTCGCGTATGTGTGCGCAAATTGCTGCAGATGAGTTACGTCATGCGAAGGCCTACAAGGCTTTTGTTTCTGAGATATTTAAATTGGATCCGTCGGAAATGATGTTGGCATTTGCCGACATGATGAAGAAAAAGATTGTGATGCCGGCGCATTTCTTACGTGAAATCAATGGAGTGAAGAGTTCTTTGTTTGATCATTTTTCGGATGCGGCTCAACGTATCGGTGTTTATACAACGGCTGATTATACCACGATTATGCGTGGTTTGATTCAGGATTGGGATTTGGAAAGTGTGCGTGGGTTAAACGATCAGGCTGAAAAGGCACGTGACTATGTGATGGCTTTACCTGCTCGTTTGGAGCGTTTGGCTGAGCGTGTAAAAGTCCCTGAATTAGCTTATCCGTTTAGCTGGATTGTTTAGTTATGCCCCAAAAGTTATCGTTGGATGAGCTTAATCGGCTCGATGTTACGTCCTATAAATCGGTCGAAAAATTCCCTTTTGTATTTGTGCTGGATGATATTCGCAGCATGAATAACATCGGTTCTGCATTTCGTACGGCGGATGCATTTCGTTGTGCGCATGTGTATTTGGTGGGGATTACGGCACAGCCACCTCATCGCGAAATCAGTAAGACGGCTTTGGGGGCAGATGAATCTGTTGATTGGACTTATTTTGAGTCGGCAGAAGCTTGTTACGCACATTTGAAATCCCTTTCTTATGAGGTTTATTGCATCGAGCAAGTGGATCAATCCATTGCCTTGCAAGACTTTGTTCCACAAACGGATAAGCGTTATGCATTTGTCTTTGGAAATGAGGTGTTTGGGGTCAATGACTATTGGATTGAACATGCAAAGGGAAGTTTGGAGATTCCTCAATTCGGCACGAAACACTCCTTAAATGTGTCTGTTACTATGGGGGTAGTGGCTTGGGATTACGTCAGCAAATCGCAGGTATAGCCTTTCCCAATATTAAATTTTTAAGTGTATTGAAAAACTTAACACAGATAAGTTTTTAGTTCTCATTTGTTTGTCTAGATTTATCAAAAATTTAATAATTACATAATGAACGGTCAGAAAAAAACATTATCAAATCAATTGGTAGCAATCGTATTACCAAAGCTCAAAGGTTTGTCTGAGAAAAATGCAAAAAAGGTATTAGCTACGGTAGAAAAAGCTACAGCAGATATTGCAAAGAAATATGTAAAGTTGATTCAAGAGCAAGAAAAAGAAGCTGCTAAAGCGAAAGCCAAAGCAGATCGTCTAAAGAAAAAAGCAGCGGAGAAGGAAGCGAAAAAGAAAGAAAAATTAGCGAAAAAAGCTGCTGAAGTTAAGAAAGTTGCCCAATTGATGGCCAAGGAGGCAGCTCCCGCACCAGCGAAACCAGCGACAAAAAGTGCTGCTAAGCCAAAAGCGAAAGTGGTCAAAAAATAAGGGACATTCATCCTTTTTATGAAGCGTTCATCCCATTATCAATTTGGGCTGAACGCTTTTTTTTATCTTTGATTTTGAAATATATCAGCCTATGTTATTATCGATCCGACAGGTAGAAAAGCATTACGCGGAGCATGTAGCTCTACGCGGTGTTAGTTTAGAGATTCCCAAGGGAGTTATTTTTGGTTTGTTGGGACCCAATGGGGCAGGTAAGACCTCATTGATACGAATCATCACGCAAATCACCGGACCGGATGCGGGGGAGATCTATTTTGATGGTGAGCCCTTACGCTTGGAACATGCCGATCAAATTGGTTATTTGCCCGAAGAGCGAGGTTTGTACAAGAAAATGAAGGTGGGTGAGCAATTGTTGTATTTGGCTCAATTGAAGGGAATGAAACGAGAGGAGGCATTGAATAAATTAAAGGATTGGTTTATTCGATTGGACATTAAGGAGTGGTGGAATAAGCCGGTGAATGATTTGTCCAAAGGGATGCAACAAAAGACGCAGTTTATTGCCACAGTGGTGCATGAACCCAAATTGTTAATCTTGGATGAGCCGTTTTCAGGTTTTGATCCGATCAATGCGAATATGTTAAAGGATGAGATTTTGGCCTTAAAGGAACGCGGAACGACTGTTCTTTTCTCTACACACCGCATGGAATCTGTAGAGGAGTTATGCGATGAAATTGCCTTGATCAATCATGCGGAAGTGGTACTTTCTGGTAATAAGTCAGAGGTTCAAAATCGATTTAAAAAGAATCAATTTGCGATACGTTTTACCGGTGAGTTGGGGACAATAGCCGATATCGATGTCGTGTCTAGCCAGCAAGGGAATGCGATTTTGCGTTTTGCGGAAGGCTTGTCGACCAACGATGCAATTTCTCGCATAATTAAACAGGTAAATTTGCTGGAATTCAAGGAGTTAATTCCTTCTTTTAATGAAATTTTTATCAAAGTTGTCAACGAAACGAACGCCTAATGAA
>JBJTMZ010000299.1:0-10546 GCA_046073805.1 Aquirufa sp. | reverse complement strand
TATTATGTCACAAGTAATAAGCCAAGATGCTACTTTGGACGATATTATCTTCAAAGACAAGAACCGTGAATTCGGTGCCTTTGTTCTTCGGAAGACGTATCCTAAAGTAATGAAGCGGTCGGTATTACTAGGCTCTGCACTTTTTGTTGGTGCTCTTTTGTTGGCAGCTTTCTGGAAACAGTTGACTGCAGCTTCAGAGGAAAAGACAGAAGTGACAGCTGAAGTAATGAAACTGGATAAGCCAGCTCCTACCAAGAAGGTTGAGTTGCCTCCGCCGCCACCGCCGCCACCACCCAAAGAAATTCCTAAGGTGACTACGACGAAATTCTTACCTCCAGAAATCAAGCATGATGAGGAAGTAACGAAGCCGGAGCCACCACCCGAGGAGGTTCGTGGTAATACAGCATCTGAGACAGTTAAGGGAGAGACGGAAACGTACGAACCGCCAGTTGATCCAGATGCGAAAGGACCAGAGCCAGTTGAGCCGCCAAAACCAGCTGAAGATGAAATCTTTACTGCGGTTGAGCAGCAAGCTGAATTCCCTGGAGGTCCTCGTGCTTTCGGAGCCTTCTTGCAGAAAAACTTACGTTACCCATCTGCAGCACAGCGTGCTAACGTGGGAGGAAAAGTATACGTTCAGTTCGTTGTGAACACGGATGGTACAATCCAAGACGTTCAAGTTTTGAAATCAGTAGGTTTCGGTTGCGATGAAGAAGCCGTTCGTGTAATTAAATCGGTACCAAGATGGACTCCTGGTAAGCAGTCGGGTCGCCCAGTGCGTTCTCGTTTTACGCAGCCGATCACGTTCGTGTTATCTGAGTAATTTTTATTGCAAATTCATATCAGACCTGCTAAATGTACATTTGGCAGGTCTGATTGTTTAAGTTCGATTATGAAACGTTCCTTAGCGAGTTGGGTTAATATTTCTTTCCGTGTTTTTGTTGCTTTGGCCTACACCTTTTTGGGTGCTTACGCTGCCTTCTGGTCAAATTTTGATTTAGGGACATGGAACGAAACGCCAATTGTTTTTTTACTAGGTACCTTGTTTATCCTTTATGGGTTATTTAGATTATGGCGGGCCTATTTGTATTTTAAAGAAACGGATGAATCTGAAAATTATGGCGAATATGATGAAGAGTAACTTTATTTTCATTTGTGCAATGTCATTTTTGATGTTTGCATGTGGCTCTAAAAAAGCGGATGTGAAAGATGGGCCCGCGACGGGTTCCATCCGAATTGCTGTGGATGAATCTTTCCAACGAATCGTTGAGGCCGAAAAGACTGCATTTCAAGATAATTACCATTTTGCCAAACTCAACTTACAGTTTAAGCCTGAAAACGAGGCGATTGCTGATTTGCTAAATGATAAGGTCCGGGCAGCCGTTGTCACTCGTGAGTTGACGGATTCCGAAAAGGAGGTTTTTACGCGGGAGAAAATCACATACCGTAGTTTTAAGTTTGCAGCGGATGGAATAGCCTTATTGGTTCATCCGTCCAATAACGATACCTTGATTGGCTTGGATCAATTGAAGGCCTTATTAGCGGGCCAACAAAAATCTTGGAAATCCATCGGTTCTTCTCGCGCTGGCGATGTTGAATTAGTTGTAGATAAGGCGAACTCGAGTAATATTAAGTTTTTAGTGGACTTATTTGCTTTGAAAAATAGTGGTTTTTCGGTGTCAGCCGCGGGTTCGAATAAAGATGTGATTGAATATGTGAAGTCGCATCCGAATGCGATGGGAATAATTGGGTCTAATTGGATTAGTGATGGGGATAATCCAACTTCTTTGGGTTTTATTCGCTCGGTTAATGTGATGTCGGTCGCGAAAGAATCCACTTTGCCGCGGTCTGAATTTCATCAACCGTTCGGGTATAATCTTGCTCTGAAGAAGTATCCGCTACGCCGCGAAGTGAAAGTGATTTTGAAGGAATCCTATCAGGGTTTAGGGACTGGATTTGTGAATTATGTCTGTGGAGACATGGGACAGCTGATTGTGTTGAAATCGGGTTTGATTCCTTTGACCCGACCTATCACGATTCGGCAGTACCAAATCAGCCAATAAGCCTTAATTTGTGGCCTATTTAGTTGACTTTTTTATAGAAATATTAGTATATTTGTCATTCTAAAATTTTTAAACTTTTAAAGTAATTAGTTGAATTATTTCAATGTTTACGCCTAAGAAAAATACTATTTAAACAAAACATTAACTTACAATGAAGAAAATGAAATCGTGGCTTTTGGGAGTTGGTTTGTTGTTAACCAATTTGGCTTTCGGGCAAACAATTCAGGAGGGTTTACATTTATTGGACCGCCATCAGCCAAGTAAGGCGAAACAGGTTTTTGAGAGTTTAGTTGCGGCTCAACCTACAGGAGAAAATTTTTTCTATTTAGGGTACTATTATTTGAATCAACGTGATTGGGATAATGCCCGTAAAACCTTCGAAGCAGGCAAGGCGGCAGATCCGAAGAACTACTTGAATCAAGTGGGCTTAGCTTCTATTTTAGTTGGCCAAAATAAGGTCAATGAGGCAAAGGTTGACTTTGACCGTATTCTTGCTGAAACCAAAAATAAAAACATCGATGTGATGTATCGTATTGCTGAGGCATATACAATGTACTACATCTTGGGTAAAGAAGAGTCTTTCAATGCGGCCAACAATGATCCGGCGGAGGCTATTCGTTTGATTGATGCGATTCAAGACCGTATGATGAAGGACAAGAAGTTGCCAACTGCGGATCACTACATTGTGAAGGGGGATGCTTTCTTGATTAAGAATGATGGAGGTAATGCCGTAACTGCTTATGAGAATGCGATTGCGCAAGAGCCTCGCAACATCAAGGCAAAAGTAAAAATTGGTACGGTTTATTTACGTGGAAAGAACTACAAAGAAACGCAAGTAAGATACAAAGACGCGATTGATTTGGATTCAAACTATGCTCCAGCATTGCGTAAATATGGTGAGTATTTGATCGTGGGATCCCAATACAAAAATGCATCTCGTTATTTCCGTCGTTATTTAGATCATGCGGAAGCGACGCCACAGGTTACGTTAGAAACAGCGAAGTTATTATTCTTGTCGAAGGATTATGAGGGAGCGATGAAATACACGGATGAGGCCGACAAGAAAGGTGTGAAAGACAATGATATTTACCGTATGCGTGGATATTCTAACGTTGAGATGGGTAAATTCCAAGAAGGTATCGACAACCTAGATGGTATGGTTAAGAGCGGTGTTAAGCCTTACTTTATGGATGATTTGTATTTTGGAAAAGGATACCAAGGTTTAGGTAAAGACTCGCTTGCGATTGTTTATTTAGAGCGCGCGGCGCCGTTGGATACGAATAACAACGTGTATTCAATCATTCACGATGTTCGTTACAAGCAAAAGCGTTATGCGGATGCTGCTTCAGCGGGTATGAATGCTATTCAATGGAAAGTGAAAAAAGCACAAACGGTGGGATCAGGTGATTACTTCAAAGTTGCCATGGACTATTATTTAACGGCTGCATTTATGAACAAGGCGGACACCGTGGGTCGTCCTGCAATGGCTATGCGTGCGGATACTTTGTTCGCAAAAGCGCTTCAAATTAATGATAAATGGCCTCCATTCTATATCAACCGCGCTCGTGCCAACAACTTAATTGACTACACGGGAACGAAGTGGTTAGGTGCTCCTTATTATGAGAAGTTCATCGCTGCTGTGGAAACACAACGTGCCGAAAAAGGTCAATACAAAGAGGACAAAAACCAATTATTTGAAGCCTATAAGTTCTTAGGTGGATATAATTTATCGGTAACGAAGGATGAGGCGAAAGTGAAGGAACTCTTCACGAAAGCCCAGGAGATTAAGGCAGATGATCCAGACATCAAAGCCTATTTTAATCCGACCCCGGCACCTACTGGCGCGCCGGCGGCACCTAAAAAATAATTAAACGAGAAGCCCAGCAATGGGCTTCTTTTTTTAACACCATTTATATCATGGCATTTGCATTAATAACGGGAGCAAGTAAGGGAATAGGAAAGGAGATTGCCAACCAATTGGCAATGAAAGGTTATGATTTACTTCTAATCGCTCGAAATTCATACGAACTTCAAATGGTGAAGGAGGAGTTCGAAAAAAAATATGGTTTAAAGGTCGACTACCTTGTAGCCGATCTAGCTGAGGCAGGCTCCGTTGATCGTATTGTTTCATGGGTAGAGGAAAAGAAAGTTGATTTGCGAATATTGGTCAACAATGCGGGCTATGGTCTTGTGGGGCAATTCGAAATATATACGTTCGAGGAGAATCAGAAAATGATGCAAGTGAATATGAACGCCTTGGTGGAAATGTGTCAAAAATTCTACCCTTATTTAGTTGGGAAGGGCCAGGCATATCTATTAAACATCGCGAGTTCGACTGCTTATCAAGCAATTCCGAATATGAGTCTTTATGCAGCAACGAAGGTCTTTGTATTGAACTTCTCACGGGGTTTGCATCATGAGTGGAAAAGCAAGGGAATATCCGTTACGGTGGTGAGTCCGGGGGCGACGACGACCAACTTCAATGATCGCGCTAATCTACAAGAGAAAGCACGTAAAGCTGCGGAAAAGGTTACGATGACGCCTGAAGCTGTCGCGAAGATGGCGGTCGACGGAATGTTCGCAAAAAAAATCGAAGTGATTACCGGCGTAGTGAATAAACTCGGGGCTTTCTTAGCTTGGGTTGCGCCGAAAGCGATGAGTGAAAAAATCGCCAAAGGAATTTACGAGTAAGTAGAAAGGCCAGCAATGCTGGCCTTTTTTTGTCGGGATGACAGGATTTGAACCTGCGACCACACGCCCCCCAGACGTGTACGCTACCGGACTGCGCTACATCCCGATTTTTCACAAAGATACATTTCAAGCATTTTTTTGTCAATCCGAAACGATAAAAATTCGCTGTTGGCGAATCCAGTTTTTAGCAGCCATGGTCAGGATGTAAACCCCGGAAAATACATCTTGTAAATCCAGGTAATTGATGGTTAGCGTATCTGGCATCTGCCATGATTTTATCAGCTTACCTTGTAAGCTAAATAGTTCCATTTGAATTTTTGTCAAGTCTTCCTGAATCTCTACCTTGATTTGCTGTCCTTTATTGGGATTTGGATAGACGCGTATTCCTGGATCCTCCATGGGGATTCCGACGCTCGTTTTTTGAAATGGGGAAACGCATTGGATCGTTTTGGCATCAGGAATCTCATAGTTTCGAATCGACCTCACTTGATAGAGGCCCGATTGTCTGATTTTGATTTGTGCGACCGTATCGAGAAGTCGATTTGCATTGAATCGCCATTCGAATTTTGAAATGATTCCCATGGGAATGGCTTGGATGAAATAGACTCCGGTTCTAGCGAATATAGGCATCCATGGGTTTTCTTGCGCTACGAGCTCCAGGGTTTTGCTTGAGGGGGACCAACAACCATATTCGTTTTGTGTTTTCAAATAGACTTTGCTACTCGTATGAATTAAAATCGAATCGGTGGTAGCTTGCGTGCTCCATAAGTAGGTAAATGCATTGCTTGCTCGAACGACGATTCGTTCCCCCAAACAGAACTGGCGGTTCGGTACGGCTTGAATGCTCGGTTGGGGCTCATCCGGGAAATAGTACGTTTCAGCACTTGGGCTATTGGGTGACCAACATCCATTTTTGTCTTTCCATTTCACCTGAAAAGTTCCGGTCTGCTTCACGAAGATTACGGCAATTGTATCTGCTGTCGACCAGCGGTAGCCCAAGCCTATTCGATCGATTTGGAGACGGGAGGAGTCTCCCCGACAAAATCCACCATTTTTTTCTAGTATGATGCGAGGACTTTCTGGAGTCGGATTTATTAGGATGAACAAAGGTTTAGAGCTGTATGACCAGCATAATCCATCGTCGGAGACTTCGGCTACATACGTGTAGTTTCCTGCCGATTTTCGAATAATTTTTAATTGCTGCGCTGCGATTTCATCGTTCCAGCGGTACAGCAGGTGCGAGGTTTTGATTTCTATGATGCATGAATCTTCCTCGCAGAGCGTTAATTTATTACTAGAAAGTATCGGTGTTTGAGGCCTAGGAATCACTTGGATGTAGATAGATTCACTCCGATAGGTACAAGCGTACCTTTGGATAATGGCTTGGTAATTTCCGCTTTCAAGGTTTCCTTGAAGACTTTGATTTTGACTATATAGATGGCCATTGCGCTCCCATCCGACCATGTTGGAGTTAAGTGGGAGTTGAATACTCAGATAGATGCTTTCCCCCTCACAAACAAATTGTTGGTAATCGGTTTGTATGGGTATGGAAGGTGCCGCCAAACCGGGTAAAAGGATGTTTAACGGTTGGCTTATGGTACTTGGACATTCAATTTGAATCTCCATATTTTCTGGGACATAGATGGAAATGAAATTTCCTATATGCCCCAATTGTTGATTAATTCGCCAAATGGGCGTAGTGGGACAGCCTGTAATGTTTAGCTCATAGATTGCTAATTCACAGTTTTTTTGAACTTGGTATTCCAGCTTTGCTTCTGGGAGTTTATGGCTTGCTGTATCAGATGGAGGTGGAGGACTCACAGGCGGTGGACTAACGGGAGGCGGAACATTTGTCGTATCGACGGGGGAGCAGCTTATGCCTGAGCGTATTTCAACCGCGATAGCCGCACGCTCGCTCTCGCAACCATTGATTTTTTGGCTAACATAACGTGTAAGGGTTCCACTTCCGATGGCAATCATCGTATAATTGGTAGCAGTACTTAAGGCTGTGGTAGTCGTCGGATTTTCGTACCAAATATTATTGGATCCCCCAGAGGCTTTAAATGTAATTGTTTTTCCTGGGCAGATTTCCGTAGGAGTACCTGCGTTAATCGGGGCAATTGGTTTGGGAAATGCTTGTGCGAAGGTGCCGGCGGATAACGGACTTTCGCAACCTGCATTGAAACAGCTTGCGAATAATTGTTTTGGCTCTGGATTTGCTAAGTTGATGAGAAGCCTTGCCCCAGTGCCAAGTTGATTTCGCTTATCATCATACCATTGCGTTACGTAGGGGGAACATCCACTGGCATTCACAGCAAATGATTCATTGAAACATCCCGAGTAACGAGCGGCGGCATGTCTTGGAATTGGGCTAGGTTTGATCTGTAAGGTGACTTCGGAAGAGGTCCTTGGGCAGGTGGGGCTATTGTTTTGGTTGGTCGTCGAGCCTTCGTTGTCATTATTCGGACTCACGGCAAATTCAATTTTAACCCTGAATTTTTGTCCATCAAGTTCTGTACTCGCATTCGTAATGTTGAGTTGGGCCTGCTGGCTTCCCGAAAAAATCCCGTTATCAGTAATATCCTGGTATTGACCACCCTTGATGGATCTCGACCATTGGAATCGCATGGATCCATCGGAGGCTTGGACGACCAGCGTGCCATTCCCTCGTTCACAAATGCTGGGATTCAAAATAGAATTTATTTTGCGCAGGGTTATGCTAGCCGCTTCGGAATACACGGAGCAGCTACCGAGACTTATTTTAACCCGATACAGGGTTCCTGTTGGATGACTTGTATTCCCGGTGGGCATGATTTGGTAATTAGCTTGTGTGGCACCACTGATTAAAGAGAAATTGCTATCCTGCGGTCGTTTCTTTTCCCACTGAAATTGTGTCCCATTACTGATGACAATCATTCGAATGGAATTGCCTTCGCAGTCGGCCTGCGACTGCGGCTGTTGGCTTATTTGAGGGCATTGGGCGAGTGAGAGGAAGGGGAGCATAAGAACAAGTAGGGTTTTCATGGTGTCAGTTTTATCCTTTGACTAAAATCAGTGGTTGTCATTAATTCATTCGCCAGGTAATTCCGCGCGGGGTTACCGAAGACGCGAAGTATCGCGTCTCTACAATCGGATGGAAAGATAATTTGCGTTGATTTTTTTCCTCATGCGAAAAATGAATCGCATGAACATTACCAACAAATTGGCACAAAAAAAGCCAGCCCCGGGTAGGAGCTGGCTTAGATGAAATTTCCTTTGTTTAGATATCGCAGATTTGAACGGCTTGGGCTAAGGAAGCCATCTTGTCCTCGCGCGCTGGAATGAATTCCTGGCCGATGTATCCTTTGTACCCCGTGTCGTAGATCGCTTTGATGATGGCACGGTAATTCAATTCTTGCGTATCATCGATTTCATTACGTCCCGGAACACCCCCCGTATGGTAGTGTGAGATGTATTGGTGGTATTTCTTGATGGTTGCAATTACGTCGCCTTCCATGATTTGCATGTGGTAAATGTCGTACAGCAATTTGAACTTGTCAGAACCCACCATCTCACAAAGTGCCGCACCCCATTCCGTTGTGTCCGCTTGGTAGTCTTTGTGGTTTACTTTGGAATTTAATAATTCCATCGAGATGGTTACATCATAGCGCTCCGCCGTTTTCATCACGCGCTGTAGGCCTTTCTTGCAATTGATTAGACCATCCTCATCACTCATACCATCCCGGTTCCCCGAGAAAGTGATGATATTTTTTACACCGGCCTTCGCTGCTTTTGGGATAATATCCTCGTAAAAGCCGACCAACGCATCGTGGTTTTTAACCTTATTAAAGAAATTTGGGATATTCATGCCCGTCGGATATTTTCCCCAACCAATCGCCGCGGTCATGTCATGCTTTTTCAAAATATCCCATTCCTCCGGTCCGGTTAATTCGATGGACGACAAACCAATTCGTTTGGCATTCACAACCAATTCTTCAAATGGGATTTTATCATAACACCAGCGACATGCCGAATGCTGTACTTTTCCCTTCAGATCCGCTCCTACGGCGACATCTGCTTTTTTGAAGCGATCCTCCATGGAAGAACCGAATAATCCCAAACCCGCTAATCCAGCGGAATTTTTCAGGATTTCTCTCCGACTCAAATTGTTTTTCATAGTCTATGTTTGATAGGTTTAATTAAAATTAGATAAGATGGCCGCTGTTTGGTGGGCTATCTTTTCATTGTATGTACGTGCAATGGATTTATAACGAAATAGGTCGATAATCGTGCCGATCAACAGGAATCCCCCCGTAAAAAAATAAAGCAAACCCAGGCCGATACGATCCGTGATGAAACGCTGCAGACCTGCGAAACACAGGAAACCCAAGAGCGTACAAATTAGAATCAAGACAGGGTCCCGTCGTTTACTTAGGTAAATCGACATGAATTGGGATTGATGTTCTTCCGACATCCCATTTAGTATAGGCGTAAGATTATGGGCTTCTTCCAAATCAAGACTGGCCATTAATGGGAGTATACTTGCGTTCATTATCGAAATAGGTTATTCAAGCTGTTAGTTACGAAAATTTCAGATAGCTCGAAAATGATTCCCGGGAAAATTCCGAAAATGATACTCAAGATTCCTAATCCGAATAAACTGAAAAGTTCCAGCGTTGATAAGTCGGGTAAGTCCCAACTCGTCTCTCGGACAAAATAGCTGCCTAAAAATATCTTTTGGAAGGTCCACAACAAATATCCCGCTCCCAACAAAATTCCTAAACCTCCTAAGATCGCATAGATTGGCGTCAAATGCGTGCTCGTAAAGGCTCCCATCAAACTGAAAAATTCCCCGATAAATCCGGAGAAGCCTGGTAAACCCAAGGACGCAAAAATGGCTATCCCCGAGATAAGCGTATACTTTGGCATTTTTGATGCTAGGCCTGAAAAATTATCAATTTGTCGGTTACCCGTGCGGTGATACAAAACACCCACCATCAAGAATAGGAGGGAAGATAAAATCCCATGGGATAATAACTGGAAGATGGCTCCCTGCCAGCCTTCGGGTGTAAAGGACGCAATTCCCAATAACACAAAGCCCATGTGGGAAACCGATGAATAAGCCACTAATTTCTTCAAATCGCTCATGGCCAACGCGTTATAGGCCCCATAAATAATAGACAAAACGCCGAGCCCCGCCATGATCGATGATGCCTCAAGCGCCTCGTTCGGGAAGAACGGAATCGCCATGCGCAACCAACCATAGGCCCCGATTTTCAAGAGCACGCCGGCTAATAAAACTGATATCGGCGTAGGTGCTTCCACGTGTGCATCGGGTAGCCAAGTATGTAAAGGAACCAAAGGTAACTTGATCGCAAAGCCAATGAACAACAACCAGAATCCCCAAGCTCTGCCGGATAGGCCGCCCAATAAAAAGCCGGATTGTGGGCTGAATAGATTATTCGGCTGGCAATTATTCGCATCACTCAAAGCCTGCATGTCGAAACTGTGCACGATTTGATTCGGAGCAATTTCGTGTGCCGCCAAAGCCGTCTGCATCGACTGCAAAGCCTCGATACCGAATCCTTGATTCACACCCAGTTTTTGCAAGGAATTAGCCGTCTCATAAGGGTCCATGTAGGCAAGCGCGATGCCTAACATCACAATCAGAATAAATAAGGAACCCACAAGCGTGTAAATGAAAAACTTCAAGGACGCATAGTTCTTGCGAGGTCCTCCCCAAATACCAATCAGGAAGTACATCGGCAACAACATAAATTCGAAGAAGATGTAAAACAAGAACAAATCCCGCG